>JAOZRJ010000193.1:0-3508 GCA_029931885.1 Candidatus Omnitrophota bacterium
AGTTATTTAAAAGTGCAACTAGTGCTTCCCAAATCAGATCAGCCGAAGGTGGACATCCCGGCAAGTAATAATCCATTTTCACAACTTCATGACAAGGATAAACTCTATCTAAAACCATTGGGATCTCTTTATCATTAGGCATAATATTATTTGGATTATAAACAGTGACCCCTGTTTTATAAGCCGTTTCCATACATTCTTTCAAAGACACTAAATTATTACGAACCGCAGGAATTCCGCCATTAATAGCACAATCACCAACAGAAATTAAAATGTCACAATTTTTTCTAAAATCTTGAAGATTATGCACATTTTCTTCATTAGCACATCCCCCTTCGATTAATCCTACAAGACATCTTCCAGAAAACTTTTTAATATCATCAACCGGAGATTTGTCAAAATCAACTAATTCAACAAGTTGTAATATCCGATCATCAATATCTAAAATGGACATATGGCATCCAAAACATCCTGATAATGATGCTGTTGCTATTTTTGGTTTTTCCATAATATTTTCCCTTTTATATAATGTTATAACTAGCTTTTGTTAGCTTCTATATCAGAACCAATTGGTTTTGTATCATACAATCTTTCCCCAATAGGAACAGCAAATCCAACTTTTTTCTTATTAATCGCACCTACAGGACAAACATCTGCGGCTTTATCAGCTAATGCAAAATTTGTATCCGCTAACTTTGCTTTAGCATTAACTGCAATCTTTTTCTCAGGGCCTCTTCCTACAAATTCAAAAATGGTTTTGCCGTCAACATCTCTAGAGGCATTAACACATCTTCCGCAAAGAATACAGCGATTATAATCAATAAATATATCTGGATGAGATGCATCCATTTCTCTTTTCGGAAATTGATAAGGATATTTAGGAGCACAAATAGCTAGTCGATAAGCCAAAGCTTGCAACTCACAATTACCACTTTTTTCACAGAACATACAATAATGATTACCTTCAACAAAAAGCATATCAATTAAATTCTTGCGATGCTCTTTTATTTCTTCAGTATCATTTTCAACTTCCATCCCATCTGAAACAGGATGCGTACAAGCGGTCTGTGGTCGGCCATTAACATTAACCGTACAAACACGACAACTTCCATGAGGAGACAGACCTTTTAAGAAACAAAGCTGAGGAATATAAACACCTGATTCTTCAGCCGCTTCAAGGATTGTTTGACCTACTTTTCCTTGTATTTCAACACCATCAATTTTAAATGTTACTATTTTTTCGCTCATAATTTTTCCTTAGGTTTAGTGGTTTAACACACTACTTAAAAATTTCTGATTTTCTGCCCATGATTTCTTCGGCATCTTTTAACGCAGCTTTTATATCAAACGAAGGATTCATCCCGTCGCTTTCCATTTTAACGACCGCCTCATAATCAGCTCTGAAATTTTTAATAGTTGTTAAAATTGGATTTGGTGACGTTTGGCCAAGTCCACAGCGACTACTAAATTTAACCGATTCGCCTAGTTGAACCAAATAATCTAAATCAGCAAGCTCTCCTTTGCCATCAATAATGTTTTTCAAACGATTCTTCAATAAAACATTACCCACTCTACAAGGAGTGCAAAAACCACAACTTTCTTCAACAAAAAATTCCATATACTCTAAAGCAATTTTTAATATATTTCTATCCTTGTTAAAAACGACAACGGCCCCACCTGTTGCCAAATCGTTATAACAAATTTTTCTTTCAAAATCATCCGCAGAAATCATCGTTCCCGAAGGACCACCGATGAGAACCGCTTTTGTATTTTCAGCACCTGCATCTTCTAAAATTTGGCTGATTTTCGTTCCAAAAGGATATTCATATACCCCAGGATTTGTACAATCACCCGAAATACTTATCAGCTTTGTTCCCGTACTTTGTTCAATCCCTATTGCCGAAAACCATGCGGCCCCTTTTTCAAGGATTCGAGAAACACTACAATAAGTTTCAACATTGTTAACCGCCGTCGGAGATGCCATGTATCCTTTTTGAGCAGGGAAAGGAGGACGTGTTTTTGGGTCTCCCCTTAATCCTTCGCAAGAACTTATCAGTGAACTTTCTTCTCCACAAATATAAGCACCCGCACCTGTTTGAATACGAATATCAAAATTAAAGCCCTCTTTACCTAAAATATTTGCTCCTAATAAATTATTTGCCTTTCTTTCTTCTAATAAGCTTTCAAGAAAAACTCTCAAATAAGCATATTCGCCTCTAAGATAAATAATTCCACAATCCGACCCGATTGAATAACCTGCGATCGTCATACCTTCACATAACATCTCAAATTTTTCTGTTAAGAGAACTCTATCTTTAAATGTTCCTGGTTCACCTTCATCTGCATTACATATAATATATTTTTTTTCGCCTTTGGCTCCCCTAGTAAATTCCCATTTCATACCAGCAGGAAAACCAGCTCCGCCTCTACCTCTAACTTTAGAAGCCTTAACAACACCAATTACTTCTTCAGGAGGTAAAGCTAAAGCAGCCTTTAATCCAGCATCTGCTTCCCGATCAGCAAAGATCACTTCACCTTTTTTCTTCAAATTATTGTTAACCATAGATTTAACAAGATCATTAGCATTATTGCCATCGCCATATTCTTTTGTTAATTGAGAAACATCTAAGGAGGATTTTAAAGCAGCAACGATTTCTTGGACCTTACTTATCGTTAAATTTGTGACAACAATATCATTAATGATCGCGGCAGGAGCTTGATCACACATCCCAATACAAGGAGTATGTTCAAATGTAATTTTCCCATCACTTGTCGTCTCGCCAACTTTGAGGTCAAGTTGTTCACAAAAAGCATCTGAGATTTCATCAGACCCTTGCATTTTATCGACGATATCGATACATAATCTTATGGTGCATTCACCTTTTTGTTCTTTAGAAAGAAAAGAATAAAAAGAAGTCGTACTTTCAACTTCCACGCGTTGAACTTTTAACTGCTCAGCAATTAAATCCATTGCTTCGCTTGAAATGCAACCCACTTCTTTTTGGAGAGAAGTCAGAACATCCATCATGCGAGTTCTGTCATTCCCAAACTTTTGACAAATATTAATTACAGATTGATTCAATGTTTCACTCATAAAAAACACCTATCTATTGAGGGGTTTATATTATATTTATACGTATTTATATAATTGGAGCATACTACTTGGATCTCTTACAACTCTTTCAATAAATCACATAATATAAAACTGGAATATCATTCACATAAATCAAGAAGGTAATATGAAATCCTAATATTAATTAATATTATTTGCACACAAAAATTAAAGAACAGTCAAAAATATTTAAAATTTATCATATCGGTGTTTTTCTAACTTGTCAAGTACTACCACCTACATTAACTACTAACATAATGAAAAAATCTAAATCAAACGCTTAACTTCAAATAAAGCGCTATTCAATGAAGAATTTAGCTTTAGTTCCTACGCATGCTTCTCTTTTATTTTTCAGCCATTGAATCCATTCCTCCATTCCCTCTCCAGACAATGAAG
>JAOZRJ010000193.1:3518-3748 GCA_029931885.1 Candidatus Omnitrophota bacterium
TCTAATAAAGAGACTTTATCATTTAACTTTTTGATATCATCTTTAATTTTTTGAATATCAAAATTCATCACACTTTTTAAATCTATTTTCGTAAGAAGAACCACATCTGCAGCTCTAAAGATTGTAGGATACTTTGCCACTTTATCGTCACCCTCAGGAAGACTTAACAAAATTACCTTTAAATTTTCACCCAAATCAAATTCTCCAGGACATACCATATTCCCCACGTT
>JAOZRJ010000194.1 GCA_029931885.1 Candidatus Omnitrophota bacterium
TGGCGGGATTACATTTGCAATATCTCGCATCACACCATTTGCCAAAGATAAAATTAATGAAAGGCCTAATGTTAAAAATAGCATGGGAAGCAAAGAAAATGGAAAAAGAATTATTCCCCAAGAAGGGATAACTTTAAAAACCGCGAAAAAAATAAGAATAAGAATAAATTTTATCAAAAACTCAAATATAGCCTGCGCCATAGATGCAAACACGAGACATTCCCTTGGAAAATTAATTTTAACGATCATACCTCCTGCTGCAACTAAACTGTTGGTTCCAGATGTCAAGCCTGTTGCAAAAAGTTGCCACACTGAAAGCCCAATCAAAGCAAATAAAGGATACGGCACATCTGTTTTTCCAATATTAATAATGCCTGCTTTATTTAAAAAAACAAACGTCCCGATAGCCACAAAAGGCATTAAGATTGCCCAAGCAAACCCAAATACAGCCTGCTTATATTTCGCGGTAAAATCCCGAATAAAAAGTCGCCATACAAGCTCACGGCCAGACCACAAATCTTGACACATCTGAGGCCAAACTTTTATGCCGAGCTTTAAATGTTTATTAGGCTCGTAAATTGTTGTCTTAAGATTTTCTTTCATAAAATAATTTCTTTAGCCTTTCTGCTATTATTAGTAAAACTATCTGCAAGATTCAAGAATATTCATATCAGAATCTACCATCATTTTAACAAGATCTTTGAAAAGTGTTTTAGGCTTCCATCCTAACTCATTCTTTGCTTTAGAATAATCAGCAAGAAGAATATTTACCTCAGCAGGCCTAAAGAATTTCTGATCAACCTTAACATATTTTTCCCAATCTAATCCCACAGCATCAAAGGCAAGAGAAACAAACTCTTTAACCGAATGCGCCTCTCCTGTTCCTATAACATAGTCAACAGGTTCTTTTTGCTGAAGCATCATCCACATAGCCTCGACATAATCCCCTGAAAAACCCCAATCTCTTTTTGCATCCAAATTGCCAAGCCTTAACTCATCAGCCAACCCCAATTTAATGCGTGCAACTGTACTTGTTATTTTTCTCGTAACAAATTCAAATCCACGACGAGGAGACTCATGATTAAATAAAATACCAGAACAGGCAAAAAACCCATAAGCCTCTCTATAGTTACGCGCCAAATCATACCCTGCTACTTTTGAAATACCATAGGGGGATCTCGGATGAAAAACAGTTGTTTCTCTCTGAGGAGTTTCATGAACAAGACCAAACATCTCGCTTGATGCAGCAAAATAAAATCTACACTTTGGTGCGCTTGCTCTAACGGCAGAAAGTGCATAATGCGTACCATTAATATTTGTATTTATCGTTGAAAATTCATCCTCAAAAGAATAGCTAACAAAGCTTTGTGCAGCCAAGTGATAAAATTCATCCGGCTTAATCTCTTGAACAATTTTAAAAAGACTCGCATAACTTTCCAGTGATCCAGCATGGAGCTTTAATTTATCTAAAATGTGACTAAGCCGTCCCATGCGGCCAGTAGCATCTTCAAGTGCCACTCTTCGCACAATACCATGAACCTCATAACCCTTTTTAAGAAGAAGTTCGGCTAAATAAGATCCATCTTGTCCTGTAATTCCAGTTATTAAAGCTTTTTTCATCTCTTTAATCCTTTTTTTATACATATTTATTAACTCAAATAATAATTCTACTTTTTAAAATAATATTCTTCCCTTAAGCTTACCCTACATATTTCTTGTTTACAAACCTCAGGATGACTTTCCATAATTTAAGAAATACGAAGAATTCCTATAATTGTTTTCTTTCAATTCTTTCTCGATCTCTGCGTTAGTATTTTCAAGTCTTTCTATTCTAGGAATTACCATTACCATAGCAACCAAAAACCAATACGACTCCATTATGCGAATGAGGATAAAAGTATTTGCTGTTAGTGCATGAAAAATCATTCCAACATGCCCTGCTAAAAGTCCTAAAGACAACCCTTTAAAGAAATTATCCTGCGTTGTCCGGTATATCCTTAGCGTATTTCTAAAGATGCTTACCAATATCATAATGAAAGCGCTAAACCCTATAATTCCAAGCTCTCCCAATGTTCGAATATACTGACTATCCAAGAAACCTGTCCCTGTAATCCCAAATCCAAAATAAGGGCTTTCCCTCCATCTAAGTAAAACCCTCCACCAGCTATGAGCTCGAGCAGAAGCAGAAGGGCCTAAAGTAAAGCCGAGAACCTTTACCGGGGTTATCCAACCCTGCTCATGAGCCTTAAAAGTATACGCAACCCTCTCAGTAACTTTTGCCGGCATAAAGAATATCGCTAGAACAATGCCCACAATAAGAATAGCTATTAAAAATAATCTTTTTGATTTATTAAAAACAACAAATGTCAAGTACATCGGAATTATAGCCGTATACGAAGCCCTGGATAAAGTTTGCAAAAATGGATATATCGTTATCGCAGTCAAAGAGGTTAAAAGAAATTTTAATCTCTTCGATTTAGTATAAAACAATATGCCTAATGTTACTGCGAGCATTAAAACCTGATATCCTCCCAATGTATTTGGTTCTCCGGCCCCGCCCTCAAATGGGGCAGAAACTCTTCCAACCAGACCTATCTGGCTCCAGGCATAGATAATAACAATTGCAAATGTTATTAGGAGGGCAGAGGTAAATGTCTTGATCTGCTTTTTGTTTCGTATTAAATTAATACCGAGAAAATAAATAACAAAATATTCCAAATATTTTAAAATATAAAACATACCCTTTAAAGGGTTAACTCCAGAGGTAATAATACCTCTGGCGGTAGATAAAATAAAAATAGCACTATAAAAAGCAATAAACCTATTAAGCGGTGTCTTTTCAACAAAATTCAATCCTTTGTCCGCAGCCGTTCTCATGATCCACACAATACAACAAATAAAAATAAGAAGATCTTCTACGCGAACAACAACGTCTCTGCCTGGTACGCCTCCAACGGAAATTTCCGGAGAAAGAAGCATAAAAAAAATAATCAAAACAATTGCCAAGTTTATATTTGTAAGCGTAAAAAAGAAAACGATAATAGCTGCCATGCCTATCAGAAAAGGCGTCAACAATATCTGGGAAGCCCAATAGCTCAATATAACGCTTGCAGTAATAACAAACACCACACTAAACAACATTTGATAGCTTAAACGGTCCTCAGAAGATGGTGAAAACATAAATATTACTTTCTAGCTATTGTTTTAAAAAACTTAAAAAAGAACATTTTTCTTAAAAGCTTCAAAAACAAAACCCATTTTAATCTTTAAACATTTTTCCTTCTCTTAGCTTTTAATAATTTCCTAACCATGTGACCGAAGAAATTCTCTCCATACTTTTTCTCTTCACTCCCATAATAAGTATTAAAATACGATGTTAGCCCCATTTGCGACTCCGGCGTTATATCGCTTAAAACTATCCCTAAAATACTTGCATTAACATGCTCTAAATGTATCTTGGTTCTGCTTAAAGCGTCTCTTCCAGTTATTCCCGATCGATAAACAAGAACCACACCATCAACTTTTCCTGCTAAAATTATTGAGTCTGTAACCGGTAAGGTTGGAGAACAATCAATCATCACGACGTCAAAATTATTCTTAAGATCTCTTAACAGTTTATTCATTACATGAGAATTTAAAAGTTCTGAAGGGTTATTAACACTCTGTCCGCATGTCATAATGCTTAAATTCTCAATGCCAGGAACCTGCAGAAAGTTATCTACCCCAATTTCTCCC
>JAOZRJ010000195.1 GCA_029931885.1 Candidatus Omnitrophota bacterium
AGGTTAAATCTGTATCCATATACTTAGCTAGATTATTTACAGCTATTATTTCAGCATAATTATCCTTACCTATAGATTGTCTTAAAGCTGTACCTCCTCTATCATAAGAGTTCATTATATATATTTTATCTACAATATTTTGGAGTTCCTCTTGAGTCTTAGCTTGGTTGTACTCTTGAAATCTTTTATCACCCCATTCTTTACCATACCCTGGGCTATTAGTAATAACCATAGCTGTAACACCAAAAACGGTATCAGCTCTTGTTGTAAAAACAACAATTTTATCATCAGAATCTTTTATTTTAAAATTCATATCAACGCCATAACTCTTGCCAATCCAATTCTTCTGCATAGCGACAACACGTTGTGGCCAATTATTAAGTGTATCCAAATCAGCTAAAAGTTGTTCATTATATTCTGTAATTTTTAAATACCATTGCTCTAAATCTTTTTGAATGACTTCTGTTTTACATCTCCAACATGCATCATTAATGACTTCTTCATTAGCAAGTGTAGTATCACAACTCGGACACCAATTAACAGGGGAAGCTTTCTTATAAGCCAAACCTTTTTCATGCATTTTAAGAAATATCCATTGATTCCACTTATAATAATCTTTATCACATGTTGCTAACTCTCGATCCCAATCATAAGAAAATCCCATTCGTTTTAATTCTTTACTCATTTCTTCCATGCAAGAATACGTCCATTCTCCCGGATCAATATCTCTCTTAATCGCTGCATTTTCTGCCGGCTGGCCAAAAGCATCATATCCCATCGGATGAATCACATTAAAACCTTTCATCATCTTATAACGAGCTAAAACATCAGCGATCGTATAATTACGGACATGACCCATATGTATTTTTCCCGAAGGATACGGAAACATTTCCAAGCAATAATATTTTTCTTTATCTTTATCAACATCCGTCTTGAAAATTTTATTTTCTTCCCAAGCCTTTTGCCACTTTTCTTCAATCCTTAAAATTTCTTCTGTTGAATAACTCATAAACATCCTTATCGTTGACTAACACATTAAATTTTTGATTATCTTATCATTAAGAGAATAAACCCTATTAAAACAAAAAATATCACAAAAAACCAAATCACCTTATGATTCGAGTATTTAATATTACTTAAAAACCCATTACCGGCTCTTCGCAGACTTTCTCCACAAAAATGACACAAAAGCGCGTCATCGTCATAAATAGGATTTTTACAGTTAGGACAAATATATTCTTCCATAATAGAAAGCTATTATGCCACCATCGAAAATAATAGTCAAAAAAAATATTCAAATGAACCCAATATGATATAATAATTTATATGAAGAAAAAATCTCTTAATTTCATATATTTCGGAATATTCCTACTCACATTAGGAATTGTTGCAATTACCACTTCTTACAAAATCAAAAATAATTATCCAGTAGTATCTTCCGCAAATATCCTTTTAATCAATTCCATACACGAAAGTGGCGAAAGTCTTATTAAAGATTTCAAAAAAAGCAAAAATAATGAATATAAAAACATCCAAAGAATCTTCTTTCACAACATCTTTCTTCTCCGAGGAGAAATCGTTAATTATAATAATAACGTACTCATTAAAGGCAAAACAAGAAATAACTTTCTTTACCTTTTTTTAGCACTTGCTGGATTATATTATATTTTTGCCTTCATTGGTTTTTTTCATTTACGTTTTAACTCCTATGCACGATTAAGAATCGCTGTTTCTTTATGGATTCTTACAATTATTGCACTTTTCTTAGATATCTATATATCAACAACCTCGTACAATCTCTTAATAGATAGACTGCAAATATTACAAAGTTTTATTCCTCTAAATTCTCAAAATACTCTATTAATTCAACAAACCCTTCCCTTCTTAAGCCCTCTTCTCTTTTTTGCTCTCCTACTCAATATGATTATTTACATAACATTCCCGTTATGGTACATTAACCTCAAAAAAGTTAAAAAATATTTTACTTAATTCTTTCTAAACAAAAATGCTAATTACACTAAACGGACAAAAGAAACAAATAGAAGACAATACTTCATTAAAAGAACTAATCACTTCTATCTGTAAAAACCCCAAGCACATTATTGCTGAACTAAATGAACAAATTATAAAAAGCAATTTCTGGGACTCTACACCCTTAAAAAATGAAGATTCTATCGAATTAGTCACTTTTGTTGGTGGTGGATAGTCTTTAACCATCTCTCCCAACTTTAACTTTAACAAACATCCCACTCTCCCTTTTATTTGCATTTAATGTAATTTTGTTCTAAGATGTACAAAATCTTAAAGAAATCCTAACAATAAATAAATCAATAGGTCCATGGAAAATAAAATAAAAAACCAAGATGACACCCTTATCATCGCTAACAAAAAATTTAATAGTCGCTTTTTACTTGGCACTGGAAAATTTAAAAATAAAACTGAACTTTCCGATACAATTAAAGAATCAAAATCTGAAATCGTAACTGTTGCTTTAAGACGTATTGATATTGATAAACACCAAGAAAATATATTAGAATATATACCTAAAGAAATAACGCTGCTAACCAATACATCTGGCGCTAGAAATGCAAAAGAAGCGATACGCATTGCCCGACTAGCACGCGAATCAGGATATGGTGATTGGATCAAAATAGAAGTAATTAATGATAGTAAATATCTATTACCTGACAATCAACAGACAATTGAAGCTACCAAAATATTAGCGAAAGAAGGCTTTATTATCATGCCCTATATCTACCCTGATCTTTATGCCGCTCGCGAACTTGTTGATGCTGGTGCTGCAACCATCATGCCTTTAGGTTCCCTTATAGGAAGCAACCAAGGTCTTAAAGCTAAAGAATTCATAAAAATACTAATAGAAGAAATTGATTTACCCATTATTGTAGATGCTGGAATTGGCGCGCCTTCCCATGCTTGTGAAGCTATGGAAATAGGTGCTGATGCTGTTCTCGTTAATACTGCGGTTGCAACAGCAGAGAATCCTGCGCTTGTGGCCAAAGCCTTTGCCTTGGCCACTAAAGCTGGTCGCCTTGCCCACTTAAGCAAAATGTCTGAAGCAAACGACTCAGCAAATGCCTCTTCACCGCTAACTGGATTCCTTTACAATCATTAACTCTAATTTATCTAGCACCATCATCATTATTAATAAAAAATGATTACACTATCCACAATTAAAAATTACCTCAACAATAATGACAAAGATTTTATTGAAAATCTAGCCACTAAAGCTAAAGCGACAACCAATCAATATTTTGGAAGAACAATTTCATTATATGCACCTATCTATTTATCAAACTATTGCAGCAGTCACTGCACTTATTGCGGATTTAACAGCCACAACAAAATTCATAGATATAAACTAACTGAAGAAGAAATGCGAAAAGAAATGGCAACTGTTGCGCAAAAAGGAATAGAAAATATCCTCCTTTTAACAGGCGAATCATATCAAGCCACCCCGCTGTCTTATCTTGAAAGCGCAGTCAACATTGCCAAAACTTTTTTTCCCAGCATTTCACTAGAAGTCCATCCCATGGAAGAAGAAGAATACAACAAACTCTTTTTATCCGGCGTTGACGGTATTACAATTTATCAAGAAACCTATGATACCGCTCGCTATCAAGAATTGCATATCTCAGGAAAAAAGACAGATTACAACTATAGAAGAAAAACACCTTTTCGT
>JAOZRJ010000015.1 GCA_029931885.1 Candidatus Omnitrophota bacterium
CCCTTATCTATTTGAGCTATCCATATCTTTATCTTTTTTCGACTTTTTTCTTGTGCATCAGTTAAATGATCAGTTGAATTCAATAATTCCCGATGATCTCTTTTAAGTTTAGCAGCAGCTTCTTTAGCTTTAAGTAATGCTTTTTCTTTATCACCAAGTGCCCTTATTTCTTTTTTATATGACGCAGTAATTTGTTCAATACCTTCGCCTTTTCTTTTTCGGGCATCTGTTTCTTTTTGAATTGACTCAATGGATTTACCAGTGACAGCAGCTAATGTATTTTCAACAATGATCAATTTTTGAAATTTTGGATGCAGCATTTCAAGTCTATTAGCAACTTCTATACTCAAATTTTTAAAAGGGGTCATCCCATCCCGATTTAAAATAATAAATTGATCTTTAACAAGTTTTAAATTCTTTTTTTCAATTGCGGTAGCTACACTTACACGATTAATTGAATTAATGAATTTTCTATCTTCTTTAACAAAGAGGGAGGTTGCTCGTATCAATCGATCAATAGCTATTTCACCATTTAACAATGAATCTGCATACGTGGCCATTGCTGGTGTGTTAGCACCAAGAGCTTTTGAATGACGAGTAAGTGCATCACGCAATTTCACTTGTTTTTTTGTAGTTTGGTCAATTGCAATTTGATAAACAGATAAACTAGCAGTCTGAGATTTATACGCTTTAAGATTTTCACCAGCAAGACCAAGAGCTTTATAGCCCTCTTCTTTCATTACTTTAAATGATGATCCAATAAGCCGAATACTACCTGCATTTTTTGCTGCAATGATTGTCTGGGCATCTAATTTTTTTGTGAATAATTCAGCTTTACCACCACCGTCAACAACCTGCCCCTTCATCTTTTCAAGAGCTGTAGCAAAACGATTTGTTTCTCTCACCGCATGCTTAAATGAAGAACCACTATTTTTGATATTCGGAATAAGCTGTTTAAATCGATCCTGCACTGCTTTTGATTCAGTTACAAGAAGGTGCTCTGCATGCGCTGCTATTTTTGCCTGAGTACTTAAATCACCCAGAACTTTTGCAGCTTTTTCATACGTAATATTACCCTTCTTAAATTGATCAATAATTTGTTTTGCTTCATCAGCAACTTTACCTTCAGTACCTAATAGCTGCTTAAACTTACTATCAAATGAAGCTATATTTGAAGAACTTGTTTTAGTCTGCTTGTCCATCTTACCAAGAGAATTGGCGAACTTATCAACCTGCAATGCAACATGACCCAAAGCTTCACCAGCTTGAGTCTGCTGCATCTTAACCAATTCTTTTGCAGATTGACGTAATCCTTTAGCAAACTCCTGAAATCCTTTTGTAAGCGTATTAAATGTAGAACGAGTGGTTGAGCCGATTAAAGCTTCAAATGTTACGCTTACACGATCATTTGACATATTACTTACCTCGCGTATTCATAAAATGTTTGTGCTTAGTGACCATTCGCTGAGTTAAAACTGTACGTTCAGCTTCAGACATTTTATCGTAATCATCCGGATCACCAAATAATGGAACATCCGCCCGGATATTCTCATCTATACTGCGCTGTTTTGATTTTTTAATTTTACCACCATGTAAAGTTACCTGAAACTCAAATTCTTCATTCTGAATGCCTTGTAATTCACACATTAATATCCAAAATTGTTGTACGGTCATGCCCCCATCAAAAAACGATTTCACATAGATGTCATGCAGCGTATAATTAGTCCGCATAACTACTTCTGTTACTGCTCGATTGATACTGCTGGTGTCTCCACTTTTCCCGATGTTCGGAGTTTTTGACGAAGGCTCTGAAAATTTTTTAATATCGGTTCATAGTTGACTTCAAAAATGATAGTCACAATTTCAGAAAGTTGTGTATTGGTTAATTTATCCAATGTAACTTTTTCAATTTCTTCTTTATCAAGTACATAAGCCAACAATACCAGTATATTATCTTTAAGTATTTGAAACAATGCATGTACAAATGCAGTATCAGCAGTAGAACTATCATCAGTATTATCAGCTAAATTAGCAAGATGAAGTACTGCGGTTGTGATTATATCAGACATTTTAAACTGGTCAGCCATTGAAAGAGGATAGATCGTAATAGCTTCCAGTTTACGAACACCAATATGCGCTTCCATTATTTGTGGATTCATTTGTATAGTCGTCATATCCTTCTCCTTAGAGATTGTGTTATGCGGGGAATAAACCCCGCATATTATGTTAATTAAAATAAATTCAGCCTAATCAATCAAAGAATATCCTCCCAAGGGCCATAGAATCCCATACAGCATCGCCGCCATCAACTTCAGCATCGGCTCGTTTTGCTTCAAATGTAACTGCCGGACTGACATTATCTTCAACCTGAAAATCAATTTCAAGTGAGGATACTGCATTTGCCCGTGGGAAAACAATATACATATGATTAATTTTATTCGGGTATGTGTACACCGCTTCCATACGAATAAACTTCGGTGTCTGTATCTGCCCTAATTTAATTTCACCTGCATGAGCATCCGCGTATGCTACAGTTCCAGCTACAGCCGCGACACCAACAAATGTGTACAATTCTGCCGCTGCCCAAGTTCCCGTAAAGAAATTTGCAGGGATGGTGAAATACGGATTACCACCGTTATCAGGAGCAATGGCGATGGTAAGATCAGCAAAATTACCGAGATGACCGGATATAGTTCCATAAATATCAATTGCTGTTGCTGACTCAAAGATAACTGTGTACTGTTCAGTAACACCACCATCATCATTCGGAGCAATAACATTCGCGAATGTACCTGCTGCTGTTTTTGCAACACCCGGTATAATTTCAGCAGGCTTATCCTCAAATGGATCAAGCCCTCTTGCAAGTGCAAGGTTCATCGGCGAAAGCTGTTTAAAGGCACATTCAAGCGAACACGTTTCACTCAATGGGAGAACCATATCCTCCAATTGCGGAAATCCTGATTTCAACTGCCAGTAGTCAACATTACTGACAAATTGAGTGGATGCCATTGCACCCATTGACGCTGTTGACGGTAATCTAATACCGGTTTGCGAAATATTTGCTGCCGATTTACCGACACGAATTTGGGCTAAACCCAAAGCGACGGTACTTGTATCTGTTGTTACAGGACCACTTCTGGACATAATGTACTCCTTGTTTTATAAAGGTTATTATTAAATTATATTTTACAAACAGTCCTGTAAAACAGGTGGCTCACTGTTTGTTTGTGGACGGAAAAAAGTTTAAAACATTTATATGGCGACACCTTCTTCGCAAACATTTGATTCTTAATGATCCAAATACCTCAATATCAACCAATGCTTCAGTACCATTTTTACCAAACTTAAATACAAATATACCATTCTCTTTACGCTCAATTAGTTTTTTTTTACATTTTTCACATATAATAAAATGGCTCATACCGCATTCCATCTACACATCAAATTAATAAATTTGTATTTAACTCCACTAAAAATTTCACTTTCATCACTTGTAAAAGATTCATACACTGCAACCCCTCCAATCTGAATCCAAGGTAATGCTACGGTATCATACAACGGGAAAGAAATCAAACTACCATCTACATCAGTAAAAACATCCATAACCTCATCATGCAATAGACCTAAAGCATCCCGTTCATAATCTTTATGAGTATATAGATAAACTCGTACAAACTGTTCTATTAGATCACCTGTACCAGGCTGATCACCGAGAATAACATTCACCCATCGTAATAATTCAACATCAGTAGCGTCTTTTGGAATATCTGTACTGATATCAAAAAACACTTCAAATGTCTTATGATCAATTATCCACTTTTTTAAACTATTTTTAAAATTACTTATCTTTCGTGTCGGATGTAATGCCATGTTCTTTCTCAATCTTTTTTATGGTCGTTACAAGATTCTTATAAAATACATCTGTCAAATAAGATGCCGCAGCTTTTTCTTTTTCTTTAGAACCATCAAATTTAAGCTCCATATTATCTAAACAAAATTGCAATTTTTTAAGATCGGTTAACCCTACTTCAAATAAAACAAAAATATCTCTAAATTGAATATCAAGAACATGCATTAGCTCACCCATTTATTCAATCGAACTTGACTTGAACCGATAGCATTTAATATTGTTTGTGCTTTTCCTTTACCGAGCCTTTGTGCAATGCCCCCCTTAAAAGGATCTTCAAATTTAAAATGCGCTTGAACATTATACACAGCCAACGATTGTGCCGATTTTGCACCAACTGGATTATCAAGATGTTTATGATTCTGCATAATCGACTTATAAATATCTTTACGAATTGTATGTACCATTAAGGGCATTTTAGTTGCAATAAAATCATTTGCTGCTAAATGCATCAAAGGACGCGCTGGCATCGCTTTTGTCCCTCTCTCAAGATAGTCAGCAAGGGTATTCATCGTGATGCTCCTGCCCTCTACCTGAGCGTCCAGCATCGTAATACTCCCAACACCCTTTAAAACAGAGTAATAAACGTTATCTGCAAGATCGCCACTTAAATAATGATACCCTCTGCCTAATTCACGCTTTTGCGCACCATACCGCTTTGAGTATTTAGCCAATTGAGACACACCCGGAATTTGTTTACCAGTTAAAATAACATGCTTAATATGGGCAGCACAAGCGGCGGCAGCCATTGAAGAAAATGCACCAGTACCCTCGACATCACTATAATAAGCAATTGATTCAGCATCTTTTTGTATAGTGTGCAGCAATGCTTCAGCTTGCTTTAAAGCTATGATCATATTTTTTGCTGCAAAATCTAAAATACCAGCTTTTTTCATTCTCTATTATCCGTTACAATCGTCACTAAATATAGCCCTTTATAACGATCTTCAGTAATTGCAGTTACTTCATAAAAATTCCCGTCAAGTCGAGGCACCCACCGATCACCTTTTTCAATATCAACAAATGCTGAAATATATAAAGTATGGTGTTCGATTTCTATATAACCAGAATCAGTTTTAATCGTTTGTTCCCGATCACTGGTTGATGCGTAATGTAAAGCACGTATTGGATCTTGTGCAACTTCTGACCAGGCTGTTGTAATTTTGTAGTTCGCAGGATCGCGAGTTCTATTTTTACGAAAGAGTTTTCCTGTAGATGTGCTGCATAAGATAAGATATGCGTTTTTAGTGACGATATCACCCTCAAAACGCTCATTTTTGATGTTCATAACTAAAGTGTCATAACCATCAAAACCAATAATCGCACCCGCAACAGCGAGTGATTCAAACGAAAAAGTTGCGGCATAACAATATTGACGTACGAAAGTTGTACTATGATCAGGATACGGTTCATAATCAAACCACTCATTAGAAACAGACCCATCAGCCAATGTAATATGGCATGGGGTGCCAACTTCAGCCAATACCTCTTGTATATCGCCACCGATTGGCATCACCGCCTCCTATAAGTAGTATCACGACCAAGAGAATCCGATGAAAAACCTGAAGTAACCACACTAGGCATTGCTGTTGCATCACCAGCATACTCATCAAATATTTCTTCAATTTCTAATGCTCTTGCAAAAACATCATCCATTAACCTAATTAATCGATAATAATTATCAAACCGATGCTGCAAATGAATTGCTTTATATCGAAACTTATCTGCTGAAGTAGACACCAACACCCAATAACAATATCGCTTAGAACGTTCCAATAACCAATAACCACGCCGTTTATCAACTTTAGTACCCGCTCCAATTGGAAGAGTAAATCCTAATTCTAATAAGGCTTGCTTTATTGCTTGCTCTTTTTCAGCATATTCGACTTTATCTTTAAGAGTGCCAATTAATGGATCAAGCTCAACAATAACATTATCTATGGTGTCTAATGGCATAACAATCCTTATTCAGCAGTTTTTTTACGCAAAGATATTCGCTTACTCGGCATATCAAGTACTTTCACATTCCGAGTTTGCTGGATAAGTTCAGCAAGTAACCAATCAGCCAATGGCGCTTCAAAAATTGTACCACGCTGATGAGTAACACGTTTTACCCGCAGATTCACCAATAATTGAACCTTTTTAACTTTTTTCGCGTCAACTTCTCTCATATCGACCCCCTATCCTGGTGAGCACCCCACCAGGATACCTATAATTATAGTTAAACAGAAAGACGAATAGTCGTCGTCGGATGATACAAAACAGGAAGACCCTTATCCTGCACACGCAGCCACAATCCTTCAGGGTCCCATTCCTCTTTACGATCAGCATATTTTCCCCACCGACGATCAACACCATACGGGGCCTCCATAAACTCAGCAATTTTCTCATTGCCCTTGCTGCTGTTAAACAAGAAAAAATCATTTTCAGTAATGAATTTCTTCTGCATAACCACTGCATCAGTTATCGCTTTATAGCTGAATGCCGGCGCAGTCGCCAGAGTAACCGTACCTGCTTCAACATCATAATCAGTGATTCTGCAATCTTCCCACTTATTGTGCTTGGACATGTCGTAAAAACGCAAATCACCACCGACTTCAACATCTGTTGCATCGTCAACCTCGACCACCGTATCCACGCCACCGGTAACATTGGCAACCAAGCGCATATGCACTTCAAACATTTCGTCATACAGATACAATGTGCCAACACCAAACAATGTGCCAAGAACTTCAGCCGGACGTGCAAACAGATCACCATTACCAAAAGAAGATTTCTGTAACAGAGCTTGAAGATTTGAATCCATGACAAGAACCTGTAATAGTTCTGATGTCATGATCGCGTACTCAGGAATCATGCCCGAATCTTTTTTCAACAATGTTTTCATGTCGAAAATATCCTGAATCGGATTCGCATTCGCACCACCATCCCATTTTTCGGCAGCACCAAGTGCAATTCTGTGAGAATCCGGAACACCGTATGAAACATGAAATTTCGTACCACCCTTTTGCGCATATGCAAGGCTGCCGTTCAGCACCATATTCGCCATCATCCATTCCCGACGACGTTGAACACGATAATCAAGTTTCTGTATACCCTTGGCAAGTTTACGTTCCGCAGTTTCATATGTATTAACCGTTCCCGGTTGACGCATGTTGTTTAAAAATTCCTCATCAAAGAACATTTTTTCTTTCCAGTACGCAGATTTCGCACTTGCTTCACCGATACCATCATGCCCAATAACCGGCGCAATGGAACCTGGTGCTACAAACGGTGTCATACCTGCGGAACCATACTCGATCTCCCAACGGATTTCATCCGACGGATACTGCACTGCCGGAAACATATTGGAAAAAAACATTGTTGGGGCTGCATCAACATGAGCGACCAACTTATTTAATGACTCCAATTTTAATGCTGGAATCCCCTCTACACCTTTAGCCATATCTATATCTCCTATTACTTAAAAAAGTTATTTAATCACTTCAAGATCGTTAATCGACCATCAGAAATAGCACCTAATGCCAATTTTGCCGCAGCGTCAAATCCAATAAGACTGTGCGTATACAGAATTGCATTGGAAATAACAAGCGACGTATTTGCACCAAGTGCATTGGGACCAACGCCAGTATCAATATCTTTATCAAGAATATACACGGCTTTTGAAAACGGGGCAGCGGCATCATCAGTACGCACATAAATACATGCGTAGTTTGCAGCAGAAAAATCACCACCTGCATCAGCAAGGTTTGCTGTTGCTGTGATTTTTACACGGGTGTTACTTGCTTCAAGTGTAACCGCTGTAATTTCACCCAAATCCTGAGAAGCAGCAGCATTACACCCAATTATAAGGTTATCACCGAGGGTAAATTTGTAAGCATCTTCAACCGTCGTAAACACTTCATTTGAACCATTTGAACCATTTGCGATCAAATAAGCTTTTGCATTTGAATCATTTTGCGTCATATCGGTTTCAGCATATGGCACCAACAACCCAAAATCTGCTGCACCAACGACAGCATCATTAACTGCCAGTATAGTACCGAGTTTCAATGCCCCATAACCGGCTTTAACCGTCTTATCAATGATCAATGCAATATCTCGTACAGAGTGAAACAGAGGTCTTTGACCTAAAGTCTTAGGTCCTCTGTTTGACTGTGGTACAGAACCATAATGTACAGATTTCAACATTTGGAAATCCTCCTTATATTTTTACCCTTCGATTATTTTAATACCGAGAGATTTGGCCATGCGGGCGGCCGCATCAGTAGTTTCGGCTGCTGAAGCTGTTTCTGGAACAGTCTGTGTACCAATACCCAATACCCCACTGCCCGACTCTGCCAGCGTCACTGCCCAATCCTTGATTTCATCATCAATCGCCTTCTGAAAACCCTCCTGATCAAGTGCCCCTTTTTCTGAAATAAAGGCATTATGATCAAGTTGTTTACGCACTTTTGAGTGTACCCGTGTAGGCAAATCAGAAACAGCCAAAGACACCGTGACCATATCCTTTGCAGCACTTGCAAGGGCGGCCTCATCCCGAAGAGTATCTTTTTTTTCAAGGGCATTTACACGATCAGTCATTACCGTATTACCATCATCAGCCGCTTTGAGTTTTTCAGTCAATGCTGTATTTTCCAGTTTTACTTTATCCAGATCAGCTTGTACAATTATAGCTGCCGCCGATGCTGCATCCACTGCTGATGCGGCAGCATCATCACAAATTTGCTTATACAAATCCGGATGCTTTGCCATTAATTCTTTTAAATCCATACTTTCCTCCCCTAAAACTTTATCGTTAAGTGTATCTTGTTGAATACCTGATGCCGTATCTGGTGCTAAGACTGTATTAACAAGAGGTGCACGGTCTAAAGCATTTTCATTTTCACTTACCTGTTTTTCAAGATAACTTGCAAAAAATCCTATACTATCAACCATTCCTGCTTTAACAGCATCTTTACCAACAAGACACCCACCTTTTCCAAATTTCGACGTTACATCTTCAACTGAAACTCCTCGATTTGTAGCAACATCAGCAATAAAAACATCTGCTAACGCATCAAGTTCTTTTATCACCACTTTTTTTCCTGCGTCTTTGGTGATATCCGGACGCTTGTCTGGGCTTGCAGTATTAACGATTTCAATTGTATCATCACAATCAGGATTCCAAAATGATGCGACAACACCAATACTACCAACCCTTGCGGTTGCTTCAATGCATAGGTCATTACATCCCGACATGAGCCAATATGCCGCGGACGCCCCTAAACCACTGACGTAACCATTTATTGTTTTTTGAGAATTTATATCTTTAATAAATACTGATGTTTCATGTGCACCAGCAACTGTACCACCCGGACTATCAATATCCAGTAATAACGATTTAGCTTTATCATCATCAGCAAGTGACTTAATTGCTTCACGTATTCGTGAATACACAGTACCAATACCGATAAATTCAGTCAAAAAATTCGGTTTATTAAATATCGGACCTAAGATTGGTACTATACCGACACCATCACGAATTGTGTATGCAGGACTATCGTCATCATCACGCGAAAAGAAAAAACTTTTGGGATCAACATCAGCTTGTTTTGTTTGTGACTGAATAAATGAAATAAATCGCATAAACCATTCCTCGTCTACACCCCATGCCTGTGCAAACAATTCAACATAAAACTCCGCTAAATTCATGATAATCCCCTTAATGCTTTAATGATAAATATAGTTAAAATAAAATATCTCATCCTATCTGTCAACTAAAAATCCGCACTTATTTAAAACACTTATTTTTTTACTGGTTTTTTTAATCGGGAAGATTTCTTTTCTGCTGGTTTTGCTGGTTTTGCTTTATCATTTGCTGGTTTTGCTTTATCAGGAGATACTTCTTGAGCATCCTCAGCCCCCGCCTCTACTATTGCAGCATTCGGTAACTCAGGATATTCTTCTTCTTCAGTCGCATGCGCTAAACGGTGTGACCGATAAGCGTTAAATCCCAATTTTTTCGCTACGGTTTTTCTATCGATACCTAAAAATTCAACAACATTTGGATGTTTCGATCCAAGAAGAGCCTGCGCTCTTTGCGCCATATCGGATACTTCCGAAATAGGAAATTCAAATTCAAGGAGTTTAAATGCGAGCTTTTCTACTTTTTTAAATTTAGGTTTTCCTTCTTCAAAAGCAACAGCTTCTTTTACCTTATATTTCAATTTAAAAGCAGTTACAGAACTCTTTAAAAAAAAGATATGACGCCAAAAATTATACCGTAAAAAGCGTTCAAAATTACAAACCATATTCCCTATTCTGTCAGACTGTGGCGCTCTTGATGCTTTTACACCAGAGAACGTATCACCTTTTGTTTGACCAGTAACCATATCTTCAGGTTTATTCAACCCTGAAGTAATCATATGCATAATATCAGTATCTTGCTCTGATATATTAGGTAAAGAAGGATTTCTACATTCTAAAGTGACTCCTGGAGGCAAAATAATACTACTTCCAGGAACTTTCTTTGCAGTAATACCACATTTCTTTTTATCCTCATCAGTCATCTTTAACCAATTACGAAATGCCCGTGCATCAGTCATTCCAAATACCCACAAATATGCACCAGCCGATTTTTTATGATCAATTTCCCATTTCTTTAAATTTTCATAATGATTAATCCACTCAAGAGTCGTCCGAATATGCGAAACATTACGTGCTTGAAATAACGCCCGATCCCACTGAATAATGAATCGCTTAAATCCACCAAGTTTTTTATATTTATTTCCAGACGCTTTAGAATCTTTTAATAAATCAGTAAATCCTTTATCCTTCTTAAAATCCTCAGCAAGTTTTGGAAGATGCGCAAGGTAGATACTTGGAATAATCATTGTAGACCCTACACCAAGCTTACCTTTCTTTTTAAATTTATAATAAAGAGGCATTGTCTGCTTTACGGGATGAAAATAAATACCTGATTGATCATCACCATCAACAAGTGTACTTGGATCAATAAAATCAATTTCAATAAAACCATCTGTATGTACCGTTAACGCCAAAAACAATTCACCCTCAATTTCAGTACGACCTACAAATTTTGGGTATTTCATAGGTAATTCATTTCGGATATCATCTTCAATCTCTGTAATGGCATCCTGCACAGCTTGTACATCACAAGACACACCAAAACCATATCCAGTTAAAGCACCTTGGACATCAACCACATGCGAATTAATATGCGGGTTTCGATTATATTTTCGCCAACACTCTTTATGAACTTCAGGGAGAGATTCAAGTTTATCCCAATCTCTTGTAGCAAAGCCATCTTCATCCGTTATAGGTTCGCCATCAACATGAACACCGCCACTCCATCCTGGTGTCATTGCCTGTGCAATATCAAATAATTGATCATCTGATAACGTATCGACAAATGTATTAAATTCGCTTTGCTGCATTCCTTGAAAATCCATAATATCTCCTTAATAATCTCCGACTAATTCTTTATTTTTAAAAAACATGCCCATATTAAGTGCCCCTGTACGACTTCTAAAATCATCAACACCTAATTTTCTACCACCATAAATACCCCAACCAAGACTAAATACAGAGTCATCTTGAACTCCAAATTTATTTATTTTTTCAGGTGAACCGTAAAATTTTGTAAAATGATCATGATCGAATAGTTCTAGTTCCTCTTGCAAGATATCCTCAGAATTAACACCACGTATACCAACGTCAGTACTTTTGAGCCTACCAGTCTGAACTAAATGGTACAATTCCGAAAAACATTCTTTTTGTTTTTGATATGATCCAGTTACTGGTTCAAACGTAATATTATTTACTTCACACCAATCCTCAATATCCCACATACCCCAACGTTCACCACATAAAGTTTCAACACCATCCCATATATCACATCCCCGTTCAACGACTTCTTTAATCGTATCAATATCATTACGCTCAATATGACACATAGAAATTATCCAATAAAAGAAACGTACTACTTGAGAATCCTTCACCATATAAGTATCTGGATTTGACCGAGAACCAGGCAACCCTTTCGCAATAAATGAAACGATACTTTTAGCACCAACAAATAAATTCTGTTTCATTGGATCAGCCCGATCAATCCCAACTTGAATAGCAAAATTAGTATCATATAAATCACCAAGTCGGTTTAATTCATCTAAAGTACAAAATTGACTGTGATTGTATTCAGATGATAGATTATATATCGTTTTTAAGGGGGTACAGCGATGAATCTTGAGACTCTTTTCAGTGCGATCATACTTCTGCAACATAAAAGCGTTATCAGCGTTCTTTTCGCGCTTATTTTGAAGATCAATAACAGCTTCACAAGCTGCTATAATTTCATCATGACGACCAAGCATATCATCAAATCCAATGTACTGCATCGCCATAATAATTACTTTATCAAACATTTTATTTGCTGCTGATTCCCAAGTGTTTTTAAAATACATGTCAAATTCAGCAGGTGGAAATTTCGTCTTGTATGAATTCAATTGACTCTGCGTCATTTCAGGATTCCAAAAATCGGTATACTGTGCTTCTTGGGAACATCTATATGAAAAAAAAGTACTTGGATCTAATCCTTTTATATAGTTATCAAACATTCGATATAAAACATGATCTTTTCGACTGACTGTACTATCAATTACACCTAATGCATTTGGTACATTACGAATACTACCATCAAGCTGCGTAAAAAACTTTGGTTTCTTCATATCGAATATTTCTGAAAAAGTATATCCAGAAATATTAGAAACAATACCAGAAAAAGAAGAAATGGAACGAATAATAGATACAATATTACCATTTTTATCTTTTAATTTAATTTCTTTTTCTTGAACATTTCTTCTACCAACAATTCGTAATAATTTAGGAGAGTTTAAAATAATATCCCGCATAATATCAAAATGAACAAATTTAACTTGGTCTTTTGAATTAGCACCAAGCATAATTTGCTGTCTAGGAAAATTAAAAAACTTCCAAAGCTGTACCAAGCAGGCTAAAAGCGATTTTCCATCACCCCTCATCCAGCAAAAAATAATAAGCCTATGGAGAAATTTACCATTCTTCATTCGTAATGCTTTTTTTAATATTTTTTGCTGCTCCATCCAAATATATTTACTGCTTCTGCCTGTATCTGGATTTTCTGCATCAGACAAATCCCCTAATCGTACCCATGCAGGCATCCCTTTTATATATACAGGAATAAACGCAAAAGTATTACACCACTTAATGCATCCTTCACCACCGGATTGATACGTAATAATCTGTTCAGGTAAATTTAATTTTAGTCTTTTAGATTTCATAAATCTTCTTTTGCTGGTATTGTTGGAGATGGTGAAGTATCAGGAACATTCTTTAGCAAAGCTTCAATTCCTGCTGGAGTACAACGAGGATCAATATTTTTGTTTTTATTTCTTTTTTGGTAAAAGAAAGCTTTTATTAATTTATAAATTATCTCAACATGACCATCTTGAAAAAAAACCATAGCTGGTCCATTTAGTGGAAGATGTATTTTAACCACATTAAAATGCTCGGGAGTGTCTCCGCACTTAGGACAACGAACATGAGAAGTAATATTATTTTTATGGTCTGTATCACCAGCAGATATAAAATCTGCGTCATTTCGTATAATATTATTTTCATTTTTTATCTGTTTTACCTGTTTTACCTGTTTAGAATATACAGAATTTGTAGTTTGGGTACCATTACACACATTACAAATTCTGTACACTTTA
>JAOZRJ010000196.1 GCA_029931885.1 Candidatus Omnitrophota bacterium
TCCGATAAATATGTGGGATAAGGTAGTTCTCGCCGGTGATGGGATTGGGAGAAAAAGGTTGACATATGACTCAACATCGTTTATACTTGCAGAAGCATTAGAAACAAATTTATCCGAAGGAATAAAGTTAGTAGAATGTTTTGCCAAAGTAATCAATGACAATGACAAAAAATAACATGAAAACTTTCAAGCAGCACTTAAAGGAAGGAAAGACAGACACAATCTCGGTGTTTGACATAGACGATTGTCTGTTATTCTCCAAGTCACGGATTTACTACACGTTGCCGGGAGAGACAGAGCAGAGATCGGCCTCAACGGGAGAGTTTGCTGAGATTCGCAGTAGTCTGCCCAAGGACACCGAGTATGATTTGAGAGATTTCGTAGAGTTCAAATCGATCTATGCCGGAATCACTCAAGCTAAGCCAAATATACCAGTCCTGAAGATGCTTGATAAAGCCATACACGCAGGTCACAAGATAGGGATACTGACAGCGAGACAGAATCAGGCAGCGGTTCTGGCCGCAATAAAAGACTTCCTGCTCTATAAGGATAAGAACGGGAAACTCCAAAAGTTGCCACGCACGCAATTTCGAAAAAGATGGGTGTTCGCAGTTTCCGATGTGTTTACTAACAAGGCTCTAGGAGGTGGCGGAGATGTCATGAATCCACAGGCGCTCAAAGCGAAGGTACTCCAAGACATACTAGGTGACCGTGAGAAATTCAAACGAATTAGGTTTTTTGACGATGACAAAAATAATATCGCCGCGGTTAAAGCGTTGAACGATCCGAGAATTGAAACAATTTGGGTAAAAAATTAATGGACTCGGTGTTCAATTTCAATCAATTTAAATTAAAGGTATAATATGAATAATTTCGAAAAACTATTAGAAAAATCCCTGTGGCCAGATAAAATCAGACGAGTGGATAAAGGTTACTGGCAGTGGAATTCTGGCCCAAATAATTTGACCGTTTCTTTCAATAATTGGAATTGGGAAACAAAAGCCGGCTTGATTCACATCGATCATTATACGGAAAAAGAAGGTTCAGTTTTTCATGAATACGTGGAATCAGTTAAAGAGGTCAACGCCTACTTAAAAAAGGTGGGGATCAAAGGTAAAATTACAGACAAATGAAAACTTTCAGTCAACATCTTCAGGATCGACACTCCGCAAGGCCTGAAGAAATTTAAGCGCACTGTTCTTGTAGATTCTTGTTTCATGGATTTTGCAAAGGATCAATTCAATAAAACAGATAATTAAATTTATCGACTCACTATGAAAACTTTCAAGCAACATTTTTTAGAGAAGGTAGTATTAGTCAAACGGACGACTAAAGAGCCTTATTACATGAAGACTCCGCCAGACAAGTGGGAGTTGGGCTTCAAGCGATACATGCGCAGTGAGAAGCAATTGAAGAAAGTCATCGGTGACAATTATTCCACTCACAAGATCACTATAGAACGGATCGCACAGTTGGCTGCCAACCACAAGATTATATTAGTTGACAACATCGTTCTCGATTTCAAGACCAAGGATGTGTGGCCGTGGAGAGAGTATACGAGGGACTTGACAGGTGACTGGTCTGGTGGCAACACAAAGTCAGAGATCGATAAGTTACGAAAGGACATACAAAAGAATGGCATCAAAAATCCCTTGATGTTGCACATAAGCCGACAAGATAAAGGCGTCAATGTGTATTTAGGAGAAGGCAATCATAGATTAGGACTGGCATTGGAACTAGGGATACCCAAAGTGCCTGTTCGATTTTATTATACAGGATTTGGATAACATATGAACAATTTTAAAAGACAATTAAATGAAATATTTGGCCATAAAAAATCCAAGAAAAAACAATTTAAAGACATGAGTCCAGAAGAACAAGATGCGGCAATTGATGCGCATCCAAGGATGAACAGAGTTCTTAAGAAACATAATGGACTTGAGGCTGGACAAACAGTGAGTTTAACAATTGATTTTGGAACAGAGGTTCGTAAAGGATCACCTCTAAAGATACATCATCTAACAAAGGAATCTGTATTTTTGATAAATCCAATGAGAGGAAATCATCATATTATAGTACCTTACAAATACATTGAGAAAACATGAAAAGATTTAAAGAGTATTTAGGAGAAAAGAAAAGTAAGTTCAAAGGCATGGTGGTTCAGAGTCTCGCAGATTTCCTAGAGGAAGAATTCGACGAACTAGAAGAGGCGAAACTGGGCACTGACATACCAATGAAGGATTATGATAAAGATGAAATGAACGCTTATCTTGACAGAGCAGAGACACGAAATCCAGCGAAGTCAGACAAGTTCAAGTTTCCAAGAATTCATGGCAGTAGTGCCGCAGAGGTTAAGATCGTTGACGAAAGTGGATCAGAGTTTGATTTGGATAAATTAGCTAAAATGATCACTACTCCGCCTAATAAGATTCTCAAGAAAAATGAGAAGATGCAGAACTCGATAGGCGAGAGTGTTCAATTCTATAACATCGGGCTGCCAGCCATCAAAGGTCTGTTATACGACGAAGACGATAAGAAATTCAAGATCATCTCTACATGTCCAAATGCAGGGGAATGTAAACTGTTCTGTTACGCTCACAAAGGCGGATATGTTCAGTGGAAAAACTCTTCAATGTCAGCCACAAAGCTGTTGAACCTGGTAGTCAACCACCCAGATGATTTCGTCGCAAAACTGTCAAAGGAATTGAAAACTGCCGTCAAGTCTGCCAGTAAGGATGGAACACAAGTCATTTTGAGATGGCACGACACTGGCGATTTCTTCAGTAACTCATATAAGGAAGTAGCGTTTAAAGTCGCCAAGGCATTTCCAGAAGTGAAGTTCTATGCCTACACTAAGAATTCGTCAGCGTCTGCCGGCGCCCCGGATAACTTTGTATTTAACTTTAGTGCCGGAGCAAAGGATTCAGAGACAGCAAAAGTTGACTTCGCTACAACTAAGAATTCACGGGTCATAATGAAAAATGTATTCATTGATCTGGTACAGACAAAGAAAGGTAAGCTCGTCAAGGATAAGAAAGGTCGAATGCAATATATCTCTGATGACACCAAACAGGAATTGAAGAAACGAGTAGCGAAGTTATTCAAACTCAAAGTCAAAGATATCCTAACATACGATGAATTGATGAAGTTCCGTGAAGGTAAGAAAATGAAATGGTCAGTCATCGTTGCCGCAGGTGATGGGGATGATGCAGCTGCCAGAAGAGATGTTAGAGACACATTATTATTAATCCATTAATTAAAAGGAAAACTATGAAAAATAATTTTAAAAAATTGATAGAAAATGAAATATTAGGAGAAGCTGGAAAACTCAAAATCCCAAAAACTTCAAAGATTAAGAAGATTATTTCTGTTACAGAGAAATTAATAACACTGGTGGAAAAAGAAGAGATCGCTCATCCATCATCATATTTAAAAGCAGATGGTGGTTATAGTGTAGTTAGTCGATTGAAAAGTATCTCTGAATTGTTTAGAAATCATAGAGATGACTTTTTTGAGATTGATTGGGATTCTCACATGAAGAAAAAGTAATGAAAACACTAAAAGAACATATGAACGAAAAACAAGCAAGAACGTTAGTTCTATATCACAACGATATGGACGGTA
>JAOZRJ010000197.1 GCA_029931885.1 Candidatus Omnitrophota bacterium
TGAAGAAATCGGTTGGACCATAAAGGTTCCTGCAAGCTATAGCCTAATTGATAAACATGAAGGTGATCGTTCAGATATGGTATATAACGCAAGCCTTGGATTATTTATGGCTAACCCATATGAAAGTAAATATATAAATGTAAACAGAAAGCAAGGTAATGATTATTCCAATACAAGATTAGGCCTTGGAAACGAATATGTTTACATAAACGGTATGCTTCATAGAAAACACTCAACAGGTGAAGAAGTTTATAATGTTGATTTCGGAACTTATTTAGGTCCTCTTACTCTACACACTAATGCAACCAAGACATCAGAGGAAGCAATTGATCAGGGCATGACATCAGTAACAACTCTAGGAGTTAACTTAGGAGAGAATACAAATGTATCTCTTAATACTTCTACTATAGGGGATGATGTTACAAATACACAGCTTCGCCTTTTCACAAGATTCTCTTTTGCTAAATTTAATGCAAGAATAGGTAACCTAAATGAATATAATGATAAAGGTTTTGACCATTTACCTTGGGAAATGAAGCTTGCAAATTCAAGATACTTTAAGCTATCAGCATCGCAGAAGATATATAGAGATGACTACTTAAGAAAATACGGTATATTCGTTCCTGTTAGACTGGGAGACGTTAAGCTTTCAACATATTTATCAGGTCAGCATACGGTTGTTAATTGGTTATCTGAAAAAGACGGCAACAAATGGCAGGAAGAGCTTAATTGGTCTAGAAACTTAGGAATCAAGGCAACTTATCGTGACTTCAGTATCTTAGGACAGAAGGTCTTAGATTCAGATGTTTCAAGGGCAGCAGTTTCATTTGAAAATAGATATCTTGGTGTAAATGGCGGTAACATATACGCAGATGCTGTCTTTAACGGAACAAATGTTGAAACAGAAACAGCAGGATTTAATACTTCTCTTTCAAGAAGCACAGGACTTGAGTTAAAACAAACAGTAGGAAATAATCATACAACAACATCAGGAGCCTTTGAGATCTATGATGTATTAGGCAATTGGGATCTTAGAGCTGGCGCAGAAGCTTATCAATACAATACAGGTATTGATTGGAAAAAAGCATTTGAGGCTAAGCTTTCCAACGGAAATCTTTCCTTCAGAGGCACAACAGGAGATATCAAAACAGGTGTTGAAGTAGGTGTAAGATTAGGAAGAAACCTTTCCCTTAACTTAGGTGGAAATAGATATACGCAAGGCGGCTACGATCTTAAGCTTAACTTTAGTTCAGAAAATATTTTACATTTATTTGAAGGTATCAGCATCTCAGAGATATTAAGAGGAAAGGACAATACATCTACTTATAGAGTAAGAAGCCCTCGCTCACTTTCTTTAGAGAATACTAATGATTTGATGAACGCTTATGAAAGAATAACAGAAGCAGGGAATACACTTAGAGATAAGCTTGATGAAAATCTTAATAATGGTGTTTCATATTCACCTTCAAATAATAGAGATCATGAAATAGATGCATATGAATTATATACAGTTCTTATGAATGCAACTTCAGACATTCAGGATTTATTTATAGAGCTTACTCCTGTTGAGGCATTAGACGGCAGTGATGAAATGTGGGCAGCCTTGGAAGAGTTTGTTCTTTGCGCATATAGAGAATATGACTGGGAGTGGGATGGAGTTATTGATTATGATTGGATGTATGAATACGAAGGAGAAACACCTCAAGAAAGAGCCCAGAATTATACTGCTTCACTTCAAAACCTTGTTGATTTTGAAAATCAGCTTTCGCTTGATATACGAAATACCCTTATAACTATTACACAAGAGGCAATTGATTTTTACAACATGACGGATATTGTAGTTCAGTATCCTAATGCGCAGAATCCGATAGTTACATATTATGTTAGTGAATATATTCTTATGTTAATGAATGCTGATGGAATGTTCCAAGGTGTTGATACTGCTGTAGATTTCTTAGAGATGGTTGTTGACTATAGAAGTGCAATGCAGCAGACAGGATATTATCAATATGTAGAAGATATCTTTACAGGAATTTATAGTATTGATTATGCCTTTGATTATGATGCCCTTACCATCCGAAACCTTATAACCTTAACAGATGATGAATACAGCATTCTTTATGATGAGAACGGCGACTTAAGAGATGAGGTTTTAGAGATCAATAAATTCTTAAGCCTTCACTTAATAAGAATATCTGAGTACGTTGATGCGATCAATCACTTCTTTGGTGTTGACCTTATTAATAACCTAGACTTAGATGCATACAATACTATTGTAAATGACCTTTTATTCGGACAGAATCCTGAAACAGGTGATTTCTGGTTGTATGACGGATTGCAGAACTTTAATATAGACGCACTATTCCAAGTACTTGACTTAACGCAAAATTATTTAACAGCTATTTATGGACACTCAGGAGCGTTAAGTATATTAAACAGTGTTTACTCAATAGATTTAACAGGTGTTGAGACATTATTAGATTTAACATTTGAGCAATTCCAGGCTATTACGAGCCCCTCAAACGGCATTCTTTATGACGAAATAAATACACCTTTAATTCCTGAGCTTCAGGTCAGCATCTTTGATGCTGTATACCAATTGCAGACATCTCCTTATATAAGCGAGATTGAAAGCAGTCTTGAAGATTATGGTGTTGATTTTAATAATCTTACTCCAGAGATGATTAAAACTATCTGTGATGAGATCTTATTTGCTCAGAATGCTGAGGGTGATTATTGGTATTATGATCCGATGACATATTTATTTGATTTAGAAGAATATTTTGAGTCTTTTGTCGTAGTTGAGGTTGAGCCGGAAGATAACACTGCTGCAATAGGCCCGAGTGAGCAATTCTTAAGCGAGCTTCAGCTTCATCCATATGCTGATGAAATCATTGATTTAATGAGAGAGATTTATTCTGATATCAGTTTTGCAGGCGACGAAGACATGCTTGATAAGGTATTTGACTTAACAGGAAACTACACCTTTGAAAGTTTAACTCAATATGAGACAACAGTTTTCTTTGCTGAAGAGCTAGGGCTTATGTACAGCCAATACGGAAGATTAAAAGATCCTTCAGAGATTATAAGTGTTCTTTATGCGATAACACAGTTAAGAGACAACAATTATCAATACGTAGGCGCATTAAGCACAATGTTAGAAGGAGAATATAACGTAAACTTAAGCGACCTTAATCCTCAAAGTGTAAACACTATTATTGAAGAATTTTTATCCATGCAGGACGTAAAAACAACAAGACCGTTATTTTATAACTATGCTGATAGGAGCTATGATTTAACAAAATATAATGAAGTATTAGCGACAATAGACACATTCTTAGGTTTGGTTGAAAAAAGCACATATGCAAAACAAGCATTAAAAGAGTGGGGATTAGACCTTGAAGGAAATCCTGACGTCAATGAGCTTACATATCAACAGCTTGATGTATTCTTCGGCGGGTTAATAGATGTTATATATGGCCAAGGAATGAAGAAGTTTACGCTTGCATTATTAAATGCAGCAGAGTTGCACGAAATATTGTCTGATTACAAGGCAGAACTTGCTTTAACATATTCTATAAAGAGAAATAACCAGAATTTCAGAAATGTTAAATACAGAG
>JAOZRJ010000198.1 GCA_029931885.1 Candidatus Omnitrophota bacterium
TCTAAGTGTTATAGTTTTCAAGTTTTTTGTAAATTTGTTAAATTAATGCGGACAACCCAGCTCTGAAGAACATCTATTCTTCGCACTGATTGTGATGGTATAAGTTGGCAAAAAGTAAGCAGTTAGAAAGAAAGTTGTAGAATGCAGAAAAAAAATCTTTCCGCGTTCTCTTTTTTTGACTATAATACAGATGTTATATAAATCCCATCTGTATTATGATTAATAATCAACAAAGGAGGCCTGGTATAAATCAGTCGTATAACACGCTTAATCGAAGAAGAGAAGCATTGCTTAAAAAAATGGCAAAACTGGGACCCTGTATTATGGCAACACCAAGTTATCAAAAGAATAAACCATCACGCTTAGCCAAGACAGTGCGCGTTCCTTTGGAAGAGCGCCCTGAGAAGATGTATATCGCCTGGACGGATGCAGGCAATAAGAGTGGGACATTGTATGTGCCACTTGATCTTAGGGAGGAGGTAATAAAATGGATCGAGAATTATTGGAGAATGAAAGAGTATATGAAGGAGATGACGGATCTTTCACGACAAATGATACGGTTGTATGTAAAGAGCCGAGGGAAGAAGACGCTTGCGCGATATGGCCCAATCTTACGGGTGTGTTGTGGCAGACAATAGCACATTATTTTCCGCAGTTTAATGCATGGATTGGAGAGATTACAGATGTGCGCGACCAAGATCTGATCACCTATGCTTCGCAGACAATAATTATGACTGCACTGTTATGTTTGATTATGAAACGAGGAGCCAGGAGGAAGATCACGATCGAAATGCGCCTGTCGGCAATAACAAGTAAACTCAAAGAGTTTAGCGGACAAGACGATTTACAGGCAGTGCCACATGATACAACAGTTGATTATTTACTGAAGCGAAGTAACCCCGAAGAGTATGAAGAAGTCTTAAGGCAAATAGTTGGGCGTCTGATACGACAAAAAATATTTGATCGATACCGATTATTAGGTATGTATTACGTGATCGCTGTTGATGGTGTGCATGTGCATACGTATCGATACAAGCATTGTGATAAATGTGTCAGTCGTACTCATACTAATGGCACTACTACATGGCATCATTATGTTTTGCAAGCATCACTGGTTACAGAGAATGGCATGTGCATACCTGTTGCGTGTGAATGGATAGAAAACGCGGAAGAATATCGCAAGCAGGATTGTGAGCACAATGCATTTTATCGACTGATACGGAAAATTCGTCAGATGTATCCAAAATTACCCATATGTTTAGTGCTTGATTCCTTGTATTGTGGGGAGCCATTATTTCAGGCAATTGAAGCAGCACGAATGGAATGGATCGTGGTATTTAAGAAAGGATCGATGCCTGAAATATATGAGTGGACTGAGAAAATGATGAAACAGTATCAAGGAGAAAATACACTGATTGAAACAGAAGAAAAAGAAATAGCCGTGCGCAACAGGCGCACACATCAGCAACGGTTAATAAGAGAGAAAGTAAAAAACAAAAAACGTGCGGTTAAGACAACGCGCACATATACGTGGGGAGTTGCTGTAGAACATTGGGAGAATAAACGAGCCTACAATGTTTTTACCTGTAAAGAAATACATGACAGCAGAGTTGCCTGTGATTATCGGTGGCTCTGTAGTGACGCAATAGGAGCAAAACTGAACAAACAAACAATAGCAGAAATTGCAAATAATGGAGGGAGGTGTCGTTGGAAGATTGAAAACCAGGGAAATAATATGTTAAAAAATGGGGGATACAATCTCGAACATCCATACTCAAAAGATGAGAATGCCGGCAAATGCTGGTATATACTCATCCTGATCGCTCACATCATTAATCAGCTGATCGAAAAAGGATCATTGATCGTAAGATCAGCATTCGGGAGTATTCGTGACATTGCAACCCGAATGTTTGAACACTTTTGTTATCTTCAATTCACCAAACCATCAGTATTACCCAAAATACAAATACGGCTTGATTCCTCTTGATTACGATACGGATGTATTGATCTTGTATCCCCGCCAAAACGTTTTGGACCCATTATAACGAAAAAAATTGAGCACGCCAGCTCTTTTAAAAGCAACCTTTGTCTTGCAATATCTCATCTAACATGCATTATTAAAATATGTTACATCATTCGAAAATTAACCGTTTTATTCTCCTCGGTTCTTCAGATCGTAATGACTCATAATAAAACCTAACCGAAGGAGAGAGTGAAAAGGAAGGGAACTCATAGAGGGTAGAAATAGATCAAAAGAACAATGAGTAATTGTGAAAGAAAGAGAGTAGAAAAGCAAGAAGAAAATGAGTAAAGATCTTGATCAAACAGAGAAAGTTTGTTTTCTCAAGAGAGGTTTTTCTAGGATGTGAATAGCATGTGAAGTGATATGTGCTTTCCCTTGTGTGTGCCAAGTAGAAACTGTAGCCCAAAAATCTTCTGGAGTAATCCCCCTTTTTTGATAAGAATAATCCTCGATATCTTCAAAGAATTCATTCACACGTTGCCATGATTTATTACTCATGAGAAGCCTCCTTTTGTTGTTGATCGCGCCAACGAAGCTGGGCGATCTTTTTAAAAATATATTTTGATTTTTTATCAATAGAACGTTTCAGGGCAAAGGGGTTGAGAGTTGCGAATTGTTTTTTAAGTTTCGCTTTTACCTCTTCTGAAATATCTGGATGAGCAAGCACGCGCTGGTAAGGAGTTTTGGCGAGATCATGTTTTTTGATCGTTCGTGAAGCAATGCGTTTTTTTGCAACAAGTTTGCGTGAAGCAGTAAAGAAATTAAGAAAAGGACACAGGGCGTTTTTATAAAGATCGTTTAGGAGTGGAACGATTTCAGGATAATCAATTCTCTCATACCCAATCCATTGGCGCACATGTGTATAATTTTTCTGTTCAACATGCGCGTTATCATTTTTCTTATATGGCCTGGAAGTAGTGAAGTCGATTGGGTCTTTACGCTCAGTGAGTTTTTTATACACATGCCAATTAAAGAATTCAGAGCCACCATCAGAATCAAAACCCATGAGTGGAAACGGAAGGGATTCTTCAATATCATTGATCTGATCCCATGTGCCAATCTCACCTTTGCCGAAAGTTGCCCGTAATTCAGTCCATGTGGTTGCAATGCAGGTCATATCAAGAGAGAAAGCAAAAGTACCTGCAGCATTTGTGCCACAGTGAGCCACCGTATCGACTTCCATGAATCCTGGTCTGTATTCTTGCCATTGATCAGTTTTGTAAGGGATGTGAGATCTGAGAATAGATCCTGGTTTTGTGGTAGCGATTCCTTTGCCGTTTATACGCTTTCTGATAGGTCTTAGAATACGATCGATAGTAGCCGGCGAAATTCGTTTTAAGAGAAAAATGATATGTGGCTGAAGTGGTGCAAACTCAATTTCGTAGAACGGGAGCCAGAGAGGTATAATGGCCTTGAAATTCTTTGAGCAGGGATAATTATCATATTTCCAAATAATGCGTAATGGCGCTAAAAGGTCAGGGATATTATAAATAGAGGGTCTACCAGTTTTCTTTTTTTTACGCTTAAGAAAGGGATTAATGCTATTAAGCTTTGTAATGGCGTATTTGCGGCTATAGCCACATACTGTGCAG
>JAOZRJ010000016.1 GCA_029931885.1 Candidatus Omnitrophota bacterium
TTAACTTCTGCCATTGTTGAGACATCTTCTTTCAGCGCAGAAAATGTTAATGAGATGACGTTTTCAGTTTGCGCCAAGCTCCTTGAGACGGGAATTGACCTCAATAAGATTTCAGAACGTTATTATTGGCGGAAAAGTTTGCCGGCCATGTATTTGTCCGGACTATCATATATGCGTGTTAAATTTACTAAAGACAGGCAAGTTGTCTGGTCTATTCTTCGCAAGGAAGATTTTAAAAAGTTTAAAGGGGGGCAGGAAGATGTTGATCCTGTGGCCGACGATATATTAATGATTGAAGGAGCCAAAGTCTCGGTTTTTTTCCGGGAAATAGATAATAATATGCTTCGTGTAAGCTTGCGCTCGAAAGGAAGAATTGATGTCGGTCGTTTGGCAACTATTTATGGAGGTGGCGGACATGAAAATGTTTCGAGCTGTCGGATTCATAATACAAAAAGAGGAATCGAAAAGCTTGTTAAACAGGCAGAAAGATTAGCTAATGGTGACGCATGAAAATGAGCTTTATTCAGCAGGTAGGCCTTGTTGCTGCTATTGTTTTGCCTTTGTGGAATATTCCACTTATCATTCGAATTATTAAACGCAAATCATCAAAAGATATCAGTCTTATGTGGGCTGTGGGCGTTTGGGTTTGTTTGGTTTTAATGGCTCCGTCCGGATTTGTTTCAGAAGATATTGTCTGGAAGGCTTTTAATATCATGAACATTATATTATTTTCTTTAGTTACGCTTTTTACAATTATTTATCATAAAGGGAAGTAATGAATCAGTCTAATTCAAAAGATTTTTGTTGTGGTTTTGTTTCTATCGTAGGGCGCCCGAACGTCGGAAAATCGACATTGCTCAACGCTATTGTCGGGCAAAAGATCGCAATCGTTTCAAAGGTTCCGCAAACAACACGTAATCAAATTCGTGGAATTTATAATGGAGAAAAAGGGCAGATTATTTTTATTGATACTCCGGGATTGGTTCGAGGAAAGGATAAATTGGATCAATTTATGAAACAAGCCTCTTTTAATACTATTGATGAAGTGGACTGTGTTATTCATGTTGTTGACTCTAATAGGCCTGTGGGCAAAGATGAAGAAATGATTATCGAGAGACTTTGCGCGATGAAAGCGTCTTTAATTTTAGGGCTAAATAAAATTGATTTGAAAGGAAGATGTCTTTCAGACTATATTTCTGTTTATCAGGAAAAACTTAAAGAAAGATTTAATGATACTAAAAAGTTTATTATGCTGCCGATTTCCGGACAAAACGAATTTAATATCGATAAACTTATTGAGATTACTTTTGAGCGCTTGGCTCAAGGCCCGGCACTCTACCCTGTAGATATGATTTCAGACGTTCCTCAGAAGATGGCAATTTCTGATGTTATTCGAGAGAAACTACTCGGAATTATGCGTGATGAAGTTCCCTATTCTTTAGCGGTTGATATTGAGCAGATGGAGCGAAGAAAGAATAAGCTTACATATATCGCTGCAAACATTTTGGTTTCTGAGCAGTCACATAAAGAAATTGTTATTGGAAAGGGAGGAAGAAATTTAAAGACTGTGGGGACACTTGCGCGAGAGGAATTACAATTATTGCTTGAGCGAAGGGTTTTTCTTGATTTAAATGTAAAGGTGCGAAAAAGATGGCGTGATGATATTGTTGCTTTAAGAGATTTAGGCTATGCAGCATAAAGTTTTCAGCGTTAAGCAATCGCAAAAAATAGATAAGATAGCTATTCAAGAAATAGGTATTCCGTCGATTGTTTTAATGGAGAACGCAGGACGCATAACAGCATGCCAGATTATGAGGATGCTGAAAAGACCTAAGAAAGATGTTATTTGTATTTTTTGTGGAATCGGAAATAATGGTGGAGATGGGTTTGTTGTGGCGCGTCATTTGATAAATGCAGGATGTAATGTAAAAGTTTTTTTGATCGGAAAAGCAAAAAAGTTAAAGAAGGACCCGGAAATTAATTATAAGATTTTAAAGAAATTAAAATGCCCGGTCAAAGAAATTCAAGTGGCTAGCAAAAGCCTTTTGTTGGATCTTAAGAAAACGACACTTATTGTTGATGCAATTTTTGGAATAGGATTAAGCAGGGAGATTGCAGACCCGTTTAAAGGCATTATTGAAACTATTAATTGTTTTCGCAAGCGTGTTGTTTCTGTGGACATTCCGTCTGGATTAAACGGAACAACAGGAAATATTTATGGGGTCTGTATTAAAGCGGATCAAACTGTTACCTTCGCTGTTCTTAAAAAGGGATTTTTTAAAAACGAGGGCCTTAGATATTCAGGAAAAGTTATTGTAGCGGATATTGGTATTCCTAGATCAGTTGAAAAGAAAGTTTAGCTTAGAATGTCTCGTTTGTCAGAAGAAACGCGAATAGAAAAAATTGTTCAGGGCTTAAGAAAAGCCACTAAAAACTTAGAAGATCCGTCGGTTACATTAGTCGGAAAGAAATGGAAAGATCCGTTTCGCGTTTTGATTTCTTGTGTTTTGAGTTTGCGCACAAAAGATAAGACAACATTGCCTGCGTCAGAAAGATTGTTTTCTTTGGCAGTGGAACCAAGAAAGATGGTTAAATTAAGCACGAAGGTAATTGAGCGTGCAATTTATCCGGTAGGGTTTTATAAGACAAAAGCACGCAACATTAAAAGTATTTGCAAAGATATTTTGGATAAATTCGAAGGGCGCGTCCCAGATGAAATTGACCTTTTATTAACATTAAAGGGAGTGGGGCGCAAAACAGCAAATTTGGTTTTAACAGAAGGGTATGGTAAACTTGGAATTTGTGTTGATACACACGTCCACAGGATATCAAATCGTTTAGGATACGTTAAAACAAAGTGGCCCCAAGAAACAGAAGAGGCGTTAAGAAAAAAGTTGCCAAAGAAATTTTGGATAGAGTATAATGCTTTGCTTGTCACGTGGGGTCAGAATGTTTGCAAGCCTGTTTCACCGTTTTGTTCGTTGTGTGGGATTGAAAAGTTTTGTCTACGGCGAGAGGTTGTAAAAAGCCGGTAATCTTTATTATAGGATTTTGATATGGAGCTTTTTTCATTCTTTTCAGATATTTTAGGCAAAAAAGTCATTGGTAAAAACAATGTCTGTGTAGGGGTTTTATGCGATATCGGCATGAAAGTCGGCAAGGACGTTTATCCAAAATCTCATAATTTAATTATTAAAAAAGGTTTTTCCGGTAAAAGATTTGCCCAGGTAGCCTGGGAAGATATTGTAGAGATTAACAGAGTTGTTAAGCTGTCTGTTTCTTTTGAAGAGGTTAAATATCAAAAAGATCGGCCTCGAGACGAGTTAACGTTATGTGTCGATGTTTTAGACCAGCAGGTTGTTGATACCGATGATCAAAAAGTTGTTCGTGTTAATGATGTTAATTTCTTAAAAGTTGATAATTATTTTTATTTAGCGCACGTGGACGTCGGCACGCGCGGACTTGTTCGCCGTTTAGGATGGACAGGGTTTATTGACGGCCTTGTAAGATTCCTTTCTCCGAAGTCACCTTATTTAACAAAAGAAGATTTCATTCCCTGGAAACACACTCAAGTATTGACCTTGGGTCGCACAAAGAATGTTTTACGTCTTAATATTTCCAAAGAAAAATTAGCCCAGATACCTTCTGCAGAGTTAGCTGAAATTATGGAAGATTTGGATATTTTTGAGAAATATTCATTATTCAAATCTTTAGACACGTCGGTTCAAAGTAAAGTTTTTTCTGATCTTTCAACCCCTGAACAAGAAGAAATTATTGATCAGATGAAAATTGAAGAGGCGGGTGATCTTTTGGAAATTATTCCTTCTGATGATGCCGTCGATCTTTTACTGAGCCTTCCAAAAGAAAAGACACTTTCTCTTATGCGTGTTATGGAAACTCAGAAATCAAAAAAGTTACGGGAACTTTTAGGCTTTGAGCGTGATTCGGCAGGTGGTCTAATGACTACAGAATATCTTTGTTTGCCGCAAAATGCATTAGTTAAAGATGCGTTAAAAATGGTTCAGGAAAACGCACAATCTTCTACAAATATTTATCATCTTTATATTGTCGATGATCAGCACCGGCTTGTAGGTTTTACGTCTTTGCGTCGATTTATTAATGCAGATTCTTGGATTCCGATCGTCGATACCTGTTTTCCAAAAAATATTTTTGTACGCACGGATGACGGGATGGAAGAAATTGCTCTTCTTTTGGAGAAATATAAAATTTCGATTATTCCTGTTTTGGATGAAAATAATATTTTAAAAGGTGTTATTACAATCGATGACGTTTTGGAAGAATTAATTTCTATCGCTTGGGGTAAATATAAGGAAAAATTGTAATGAAATTTTTTGAAACAATAAAAAATAGTCGGTTTATTAGAAATATTGCTTTGTTTCTTGCGATTATGGGCCCGGGAATAATTACGTCAAATGTAGATAATGACGCCGGAGGAATTGCAACTTATTCATTGGCGGGTGCGCATTTTGGCTATACATTGCTTTGGTCTTTGGTTCCGATCACGATTTCTTTAATTATTATTCAGGAAATGTGCGCGCGTATGGCCGTTGCAACAGGCAAGGGATTAGCGGATTTGATACGCGAGAATTTTGGCGTAAAGATTACATTTTATTTAATGGCAGCTCTTTTAGCGGTCAACCTTATGAACGTTATGGCCGAGTTTGCCGGTGTTGCCGCGAGTCTTGAGATATTTCATATTGGAAAATTTATTTCTGTTCCTTTAGCCGCATTTTTTGTTTGGATGCTTGTCGTAAGAGGAACGTATAAGTCTGTTGAAAAAATATTTTTAATAGCGTGCTTATTTTACGTAACTTATATTGTTTCAGGATTTATCGCACGTCCTGAGTGGAGCGAGGTTTTTCACCAAACAGTGATGCCTCAAGCCGATTTTGATTTTAAATATTCTGTGATGCTTGTTGCTATTATCGGAACAACTATTGCCCCTTGGATGCAATTTTATTTACAATCCTCAATTGTAGATAAAGGCGTTAGTGTCGATGAATACAAGCATGTTCGATTAGATGTTATCGGTGGAAGTATTATAGCGCCCGTGGTTGCTTTTTTTATTGTAGTTGCCTGTGCGGCAACTTTATTTAAGGCAGGAGTCACAATCGAAACAGCGAAAGACGCCGCGATGGCCCTTGAGCCTCTTGCAGGAAAAAATGCAAAATGGTTATTTGCGTTTGGCCTTTTTAATGCGTCTATTTTTGCCGCTTCAATCCTACCTTTATCGACGGCTTATTGTATCTGTGAAGGTATGGGCTGGGATGCAGGTATTGATAAAAGATTTGAGGAAGCGCCACAATTTTTTGGCTTGTATACCGCATTGATCGTTATTGGGGCAGGCGTGGTATTGATTCCGAATTTTCCGCTTTTAAAAATTATGTATTTTTCGCAGGTAGGAAATGGAATACTCTTACCGTTTATTCTAATTTTTATGCTTATCCTTATTAATAACAAAAATTTAATGGGTGAGTTTACAAATAATCGTATTTTAAATATTGTTACGTGGCTCACGGTTATTGCGATCATCGGGCTTACAGTTTTGATGGTTTTCTTCTCTGTATTAAACCCGCACGCATTGATGTAATAAGCTTTGACATTCTTGAAAAATTATTGACAATGGTTTTTGGCTATGTTAAAAAAAGTATAAAGGAAATTTTGCATTTAAAGAAATTTATGCGTGGATTTAATATTATTTATGATGTTTGGAAAGAAATGTGGGGAGAATTTTATTGAAGAATTTTGTCAAAAAAATTAAAATATTAACGTGAAGGAAAGGTAACAGGGACTGCGGATAATTGTGCAGCCCTTATTTTTTTGCTTTATGGGAAAAATAATCGGTTTAACATATGATGCGAAAGAAGACTGGCCTGTTGGACCTGGTCAGCCTGCAGATACCAACGCTGAATTTGATCCGCAAGATACAATTGAGGATATTGTTGGAGCTTTGAAATCTGCTGGTCATAAGGTTAAAAAGATTGGAAATGTAAAAAGTTTACTTGCGCAAATTGACAACTTGGGTGTTGATATTGTTTTTAATATTTCAGAAGGTCTTTGTGGCCGTAATCGAGAGTCGCAGGTTCCGATAATTTTGGAGTTATTTAATATTCCTTATATCGGATCTGATGCGCTAGCCCTTGGACTTACGCTTGATAAAATGATGAGCAAAAAATGTTTTCTGGCGGATAATATTGTGACACCTAAATTTTTTATTGCAACATCTTGCAAAAATTTAGAAAAAATGAATAATATCGGTTTTCCGTTAATGGTTAAGCCGTGTTATGAAGGAACATCAAAGGGAATCACAGAGCTTTCACGCGTAGAAGATTATGAATCTTTGTGCCGACAGGTTCGTTTGATTAACGAAACGTATCGCCAGCCGGCGCTGGTTGAAGAATTTATTAGAGGGAAAGAATTAACGGTTGTTGTTTTAGGTAATGAGTCGCCAGAGGCGATGCCTGTTGTACAATATTCGATTAATAATCAGCTTGATCTGGGAGATGAGTTTTATACGTTTGACCTTGTTGTTGCAGAAAGCGTAGAATATTTTTGCCCGGCTCAGATTAGTGAAGAGCTGACGCGAAGATTGCAGAAAATAGCGGTTGAAGCTTATAACAGCGTTGGATGCAGGGATTTTGGCAGGGTTGATTTTCGAGTCGATAAAGATAATAATCCGTATGTTTTAGAAATTAATCCTTTACCGTGCTTGGCAAAAAAAGATACTTTTTCTTTTGTTGCGCAGGCTTCAGGAAAAATATACGAAGAGATGATTCTTCGTGTTTTAGATGAAGGATTAAAAAGGCTTAATATGAGTTCACAAAAAGTTGAGGTTGGCGCATGAATCCACCGGATCAAATAACCGGCCAAGACTATTCAGAAATTATTTCTCCTAAGGTAAATCTTTCTCCAAAGGAAAATCGTTTTATTAATTTCTTTGAGAATGCAACGCTTTTAGATTGGGAAGACTGGACGTGGCAGCTAAGTCATCGCATTCGATCAAAAGAAGCATTAGGCGAAATTATTACATTAACAGAAAGTGAGATTATAGGTGTTGAAGGGTGCGGCGAGAAATTAACAATGGCCATTCCTCCATATTTCGCGAGCCTTATCGATCCTAACGATCCAGCGTGTCCTATCCGACGTCAGTGTATTCCTGTTGCTGATGAGCTTTGTAAATCCGAGCATGAATTTGAAGATCCTTGTGGAGAAGATATGTATTCGCCAGTTCCCGGACTTGTTCATCGTTATCCGGATCGGGTTCTTTTTTTGGTAAGCGAAATGTGCGCACTGTATTGCCGTCATTGTACGCGTTCGCGTATGGTCGGGGAGGGTGTGAAAAAGCTTAAGAAATCAACCTATCAGAGCGCGTACGATTATATTCGTTCTAATAAGAAAATCCGGGATGTCCTTATTTCCGGTGGTGATCCGCTGATGTTAAGTGATGAAATTTTAGAAGATATTATTAAAAATATAAAAGCGATTCCACACGTTGAGCTTGTGCGAATAGGAACAAGAATTCCTGTGACCTTGCCGCAGAGAATCACTAATGATTTGGTGGCTATGTTCAAGAAATATAGCCCTATTTGGATAAATATCCATTTTAATCACCCTAAAGAAATTACAAAGCGTGTTCGTTTTGCCTGCGAACTTCTTTCTGATACGGGTATTCCTTTGGGAAGCCAAACGGTTCTTTTAAAAGGAATTAATGACAAGCCGTATATTATGAAAAAGTTGGTCCATGAGCTTTTAAAAATACGTGTGCGGCCTTATTATATTTATCAATGCGATCCTATCGTCGGATCCAGTCATTTTCGAACCACACTTTCTTCGGGGCTTTCTATAATTGATAAATTAAGAGGTCATACAACCGGATACGCTGTTCCTCAATATGTTGTTGATACGCCCGGCGGTGGAGGCAAGATTCCAATCGAGCCCAACTGTATTGTTTCTCAGGATAAAGGCCAATATATCTTAAGGAATTATGCTGGACAAGAATATACACATTACGATCCTGCCTGATAATCTCTTGTAAAAAATTCATTTACAATTTTAAAAACTATAATATAATAGCTTGTTCATTAGGATCAATTTGAAGAAAAGAGGTGATTCATTCTATGGCAGAAGTCAAAGTAACTGATAGTTTTGAAAAAGCCATGAGAGTATTTAAAAAGCAATGTCAGCGTGAAGGCTTTTTAATGCAGATCAAAGAAAAGCGATACTATTCTAAACCTTCAGAAATTAAAAGACGTAAAAAAGCTAAAGGCAAAAGCAAAAACAGAGGAATATAGTTTTTGCTTAGGAAAGATTTTGTGCCTTGTTTAAGTTTTAGAAGGTTAATTATTGTTCAATTTTATTAAAAATATTAATCATTTTTAAAATATGCTTAAAGTTAAACGTGCTCTCATCAGCGTCTCAGATAAAACCGGACTCATTGATTTTGCTAAAGGATTAAAAGAGTTCGGCATTGAGATTATTTCTACCGGCGGTACTGCAAAATTATTGAAGAATGCTGGTATCGCGGTTAAAGAAGTTTCGGATTATACCGGTTTTCCTGAAATGCTGGATGGACGTGTTAAAACACTTCATCCCAGCATTCACGGAGGCCTTTTGGCGCTTCGAAATAATCCTAATCACATGCAGCAAATAGAAGAACACGATATCGGCCTTATTGATCTCGCTGTTATCAATCTTTATCCCTTCGAGAAAGTAATTCAAAAAAAGAACGTTAAGCTGGAAGAAGCAATCGAAAATATTGATATCGGCGGCCCTTCAATGATTCGCTCGGCAGCTAAAAATTTTAAACATGTCGCTGTCGTATGTAACCCTGGACACTATAAATCGATCTTAAAGGAACTTGACGCAAACAGCGGTATTCTTTCTGATCGCATTTTGATCAACTTTGCCGTCGAGGCTTTTGAGCATACGGCTCGCTATGACGGAATTATTTATAATTTCTTAAAAGGACATTTTCAAAATCAAGAATTTTCATCTTTGCCAAGAGATCTGGTTTTACGGTTTTCGAAAATTCAGGACTTAAGATACGGAGAAAATCCTCATCAGGCAGCAGCATTTTATGGGGAAGAAGAAGCTCAAGACGGTTTAGCGAAAATGAAGCAGCTTCATGGTAAGGAGTTGTCATACAATAATATTTTGGATTTGAATAATGCTGTTGATGTTGTTAAAGATTTCAAAGATCCGGCAGCTACAGTTATTAAACATAATAACCCAACAGGTGTTGCTGAAGATAAACAATTAGACAAGGCCTATCAAATGGCTCTTAGTTGCGATAAGCTTTCGGCTTTCGGTGGCATTATTGGTTTGAATCGAAAAGTTGATAAAAAGACAGCTGCTTGCATATCAAAAAGCGGTTTTATGGAATGTGTTATCGCGCCGGGATATCATCCTGATGCACTGCGAATTCTAAAACAAAAGAAGAATCTGCGTATTATACAGTTTGATTTTAAGAATATTAAAAAAGTGGATTTTGATTTTAAGAAAGTAAAGGGCGGGCTTCTTTTGCAAGAGCAGGATAATCTTGCAATAAATTCTGATAATTTAAGAGTTCCGACAAAGAAGAAGCTTACTAAGACTCAGACAGAGTCAATACTTTTTGGATGGAAAGTTGTAAAGAATATCAAGTCTAATGCCATTGTTCTTGTTAAGGGACGAAAGACTGTTGGGATTGGTTGCGGGCAGACAAGTCGAGTTGGAAGTGTTGCGATAGCTATTCAAAAAGCCGGCAAACAGGCCAAAGGATCATTGCTTGTTTCCGACGCGTTTATCCCTAAAATTGATAATATTCAGATAGCTGCAAAAGTCGGGATCAAAGCTGTTGTTCAAACGGGTGGCTCGCTTGCAGACCCGGATGTTATTCGGGAAGCTGATCGCTTAAAGATTCCAATGGCTATGACCGGCGTTCGTCACTTCAAACATTAATTCTCTCATGAAATCTTTTAAGGCCAGACTTTTCCTTGATTCATTTATTAATTACGAAAGACAAGGTCTTCCTCAAAAAACTCAAAGTTTTAGTCTTCAGTCAATTAAAGAAATATTAAAAGTCTTAGATAATCCTCAGAAAAAGTTTTTATCTATTCATGTCGCAGGCACAAAAGGTAAGGGATCTACGTGCGCATTTACGGCTTATATTTTAAGAGAGCTTGGGCTCAAGGTAGGGCTTTATACTTCTCCGCATTTGTCAGATTATACAGAACGGATTCGTATATTAAGTCCCAATGAAAAAAGTAAACAACGCAAAAATGTTTTTGAAGGAAGTATTACTGAGAAACAATTGGATAAAATAGCTTATAAGTTTTTTTGTAAGATCAAGAAAACTAATTTAAAAAAGAAGCAGGAAAGATTTACATTTTTTGAAGTTTACACGGCTTTGGCTTTTTATTTTTTTGCTCAAGAAAAGGTTGATGTTGTGGTTTTAGAAACAGGCTTGGGTGGAAGACTTGATGCGACAAATATTGTTGATGCGAAAGTTTGCGGAATAACATCTATCAGCCGTGAGCACACCAAACAACTCGGCTCAACACTTGCAAAAATTGCTGGTGAAAAAGCAGCTATCATTAAGAAAGAAACAAAGAGCGTTGTTGTTGCGCCACAAGATAAAAAAGTTTTTGATGTTATTGCAAATAGAGCAAAAAAACAAAATGTAAAAATGTTGTCTGCTCCAAACGATTTTTCATGTAAGGTTTTGGATGCGGGGCCGAGTGGACAAAAATTTGAATTGAGAGGTTTTAATAATAAATCTTATATTTTTAAAACATCTATTTTGGGAAAATATCAGGCTGTTAATGCGTCTACGGCAGTTATGATGGTAAAAGGTTTGTTTCAATTAATAAGCAAAAAAGATGAAGACAGCATTGTTCGAGGAGTAAAGAATACAGTTTGGCCGGCGAGATTTGAGATTATTAAGAAAAATCCTTATATTATTATTGATAGCGCGCATAATAAGAATTCTGCAAAAAATTTAGCGGAAACAATCCGAGCGATTTTTCCAAAGCAAAAGATTATTTTAATTTGTGCGGTATCTAAAGATAAGGATACGCGAGGAATTTGTGCCGAGTTAAACAACATTGCTAAGGATATAATTTTGACTAAGGCAAATCATCCGCGCGCGGAGTTTTTTTCTCTGGAAAAAGGACGTCGTCTTTTTCCCAGGAAGAAAATTAGTGTTATAGGGAATTCGAAAGAGGCATTATCATTAGCATTGAAAAAAGCTAAGAAAAAAGATATTATCTTAGTTGCAGGTTCGGTTTTTATTGCAGGAGAAATAAGAAAATGTATCAAGAAAGCATAGAAGACACAATTGTTGCCGTATCAACGCCTCCAGGCAAAGGAGGAATTGGTATTGTCCGTTTGAGCGGAAAAGAATCTTTAGAAATAATTGATAAGATTTTTATTCCTAAAGGTAAGCAAAAGCCTCGTGGTTTTAAAAGCCACACAATTCATTACGGAACAATCGCTGATTCCGGCAAGGGCGAATCACAGGATGTTGATGAAGCCTTGGTGATGGTTATGCGCGGGCCAAAAAGTTATACCAGAGAAGACGTTGTTGAAATTAATTCTCACGGCGGAACCGTATCTTTAAAGCGTATTTTAAATCTTGTTTTGGATCAGGGTGCACGCCTTGCGCAGCCCGGAGAATTTACTAAAAGAGCTTTTTTAAGCGGACGCATTGACTTAACGCAGGCTGAGGCTGTTTTGGATATTATTCAGGCAAAAACAGAAGCCTTTTTGAGGACAAGCGTTAATCAATTAAAAGGCGATCTTGCAATTGAGATTGAATCTATCCGAGAATCTTTGATGGATACTTATGTTGAAGTTGAGGCAATTATTAATTTTCCGGAAGATGATGTCGAGGTTGCAAATCAGGAAAAGTTAAAGGGTAACATTTTTGATGCTTCCAAGCGTGTAGAGAAATTGCTTTCCTCAAGCGAGCAAGGGCGAATTATGAGAGAAGGCGCAAAAATTGTTATTTGCGGAAAACCTAATGTTGGGAAATCATCTCTTTTAAATGTTTTGCTAAAACAACCTCGCGCAATTGTAAGCGAAGTTAAGGGAACGACACGTGACACCATCGAAGAATCTGCGCAGGTCAAAGGTATTCCTTTACAGCTCGTGGACACGGCAGGGATTCTTAACCCGAGAGATTCGGTTGAAGAAGAGGCTGTTCGCCGAAGCCATTTAAATATTGATCAGGCGGACTTAGTTATTTTTATGTTAGATAGCTCAGAGGCGATCAGTAAAGAGGATCGCGAAATTATCGAAAAAGTCGAGGATAAAAATATTATTATTGTTTTTAATAAATGTGATTGCAAGATTTGTATGGATTTTAAGGAAGTGGATAAGATTTTTGAAAATCAAAAGAAAATTCAGATTTCGGCGCTGAAAAGACAAGGCATTGATATCTTAGAAGAAGAAATTGTTAAGAATATTATGCACGGAAAGGATTTTCTTAACGCCGATATTTTGATTAGTAATTTGCGTCAAATTGAATCGCTAAAGAAATGCTTTGCTTCGCTAAAAAATGCCCAGGAACATTTGAGCGGCTCGTTATCTTTAGAATTTATTTCTGAGGACATTAAGGCGGCGGTCAGTCATTTGGATAACATCACAGGGAAAAATATTACCCAAGACCTTCTTGACAAGATTTTTTCTTCTTTCTGTATCGGAAAATAACGTATCTTTACAGCTTCTTGTCTAAAATTTATTGCTGCGAATTTTCTTTTAAGATTTTTAGATATAAGTTTTGGAATTTCTCAAAAAGTTCTTTGTTCTGGAGGATGGCTTGCACTGATGGATCTGAAAGTGTTCTCGATAAGTCTTGTTCTTTAAGTCTTTCTAACAATTCTTTATCATTTAAAATATTTTGTATAGTTTCATCATCGTAAATTTCTTGGAATTCATCTGTTGATTGAATTTTTGTTATTTGTTCGCGGCTTGGAGAAAAGTAGGATATTGAGGCTGTCGATGTGGGTCTGGAGCTTGATATGGCATGTAAAAGCGGTATTTTTGGTAGAACGTTTTGTGATATGAAAGATAGAGTGTAAGATGCTTGTATATTGGTTTTGATTTTCTCAAAAGTAGGATTCTGAGTAGGAAATAGAGTAGCTAGAAAAATAATTAAAATCCCGGCTGAGAATGACCAAGCAAAAGCTAACATTGTTCCTAAAAATTTACTCAAAAGTGCAGGAGGTTTGGATTTGCTAATTTTTTTATTCCATATTTTAAGAAAAAGGGATAGGAAGATTGATAATCCAATACACCCAAAGAAAAGAATACTAAAACTTTGTAAGATATTATGTGTTGAGTTATAATAATAAATAGCTAAGAAACTACTAAGAGACATTGAGATAAATCCGATGGACAAGCGGATAATACCTTTTTGCCATCCGATTAATGTTACATAGAGGATAAAAAAACCTAGAACA
>JAOZRJ010000199.1 GCA_029931885.1 Candidatus Omnitrophota bacterium
TAATGTCGACAAGCAATTTCTCATTGAGCGGCATTTGATGAGTCATGAGCATGCGGAGTCCTCAGACGGTAAAGCTTTGGTGGTTACGGATGAAGAGATTCTTTCTGTCATGATTAACGAAGAAGACCATTTAAGAATTCAATTGATGCAATCGGGTCTTAATTTAGATAGTTGCTGGCAATTTGCTAATTCTATTGATGATGCTTTATCCAAGAAATTAGATTTTGCATATTCATTGCAGTGGGGATATTTAACAGCTTGTCCGACTAATACAGGGACGGCAATGCGAGGATCAGTTATGTTGCATTTACCTGCTTTAGTTATGACTAAGCAAATTAATAAAGTTTTGGTTGCTGTTACTAAATTAAATTTTGCTTCGAGAGGATTTTATGGAGAAGGAACGCAGGCGAGTGGAAACTTTTTCCAGATTTCTAATCAGGTTTCGATTGGGTACAGTGAAGTTGATGTGATTCAAAATATTAATGAATTAATAAGGCAAATTATTGAACAAGAAGAACAGTCTCGTCAAGCCCTTCTTGTTCAGAACAGACCTATGTTGGAAGATAAAATTTTTAGGTCTTATGGCGTTTTGAAGAACGCACATATTATATCAAGCCAAGAAACAGTTGAGTTGTTGTCTATGGTTCGTCTAGGTATTGATTTGGATATTATTAAAGATGTTGACAGGAAGGATATTAATGCATTATTTATTATGATTCAACCTGCACATTTGCAAAAAATAGAAGGAAAAAAATTATCTGCAGCAGCAAGAGATACTAAAAGAGCTAGTGTTATTAGGCAAAAATTGGGAGGGAATTAAGAATGTTTAATAGATTTACAGAAAGAGCAAGAAAAGTAATTGTTTATGCAAAAGAAGAAGCGAGAAGATTTAATCATGATTATATCGGAACGGAACACCTTCTTTTGGGTTTAGTTCGAGAAGGTGAAGGTGTTGCGGCGGCTGTATTGCAAAAATTGGGTTTAGATTTGGAATCAATTCGAATGGAAATTGAAAAATTAGTTCAGCCAGGGCCTCAAACGCAAGTGATTGGAGATATTCCTTTTACCCCACGATCAAAGAAAGCTTTAGAATTATCGGCTGAAGAAGCAAGAGCTTTAGGGCATAACTATATTGGAACAGAGCATCTTCTGTTAGGTTTAGTTAAAGAAGGGGAAGGCATGGCTTTTCGAGTTCTTTTAAATCTAGGATTAGATTTAGGAAAGTTGCGCAATGAAGTGATGGAATTGTTAGGTTCTGGTATTCCTGGTTTTGTCGGAGAAGATGCTGAAAAGACAAAAAAGACTCCTGCAATTAATGCTTATGGAAGAAATTTAAATAAATTAGCTAAAGATGGAAAACTTGATCCTGTTATTGGTAGAAGTGAAGAAATTGAAAGAATTCTCCAAGTTTTAAGTCGAAGAACTAAAAATAATCCTGTCCTTTTGGGTGAAGCGGGTGTTGGAAAAACAGCTATTGTTGAAGGTCTAGCGCAAAGAATTGTTAATGGGGATGTCCCCGAACTTTTAAGAGATAAGACAATTGTAGTTCTTGATTTGGCTTTAATGATTGCTGGGACCAAGTATAGAGGACAGTTTGAGGAGAGAATCAAAGCGATTATGGATGAAATTAAACGATCTGGAAAATTGATATTGTTTGTTGATGAGCTTCATACTTTAGTGGGTGCAGGTGCGGCTGAAGGGGCTATTGATGCTGCTAATATATTGAAACCTGCGTTAGCTCGTGGAGAAATTCAATGTATTGGAGCAACAACATTAGACGAATATCGTAAGCACATTGAGAAAGATGCTGCTTTAGAGAGACGTTTTCAAACAATCATGGTAGAGCCTCCAAATGTAGATGAAGCTATTCTAATTTTGAAAGGATTGAGAGATCGTTATGAAGCACACCATCGAATTAAAATTTCAGATGAAGCGATTGATGCAGCTGTTAAATTATCTGAAAGATATATTTCTGGTAGAGCATTACCGGATAAAGCCGTTGATATTTTAGATGAGGCTGGTTCTCGCGCAAGGTTGCAAGCAATGGTTGTTCCTGTGGGGATGAAAGAATTAGAGGAAGAAATTCAGAAATTAAGAAATGAAAAAGAATCTTACATAAAAAGTCAAGACTTTGAAAAAGCAGCTCAAATGAGAGATAAAGAAAGAGAATCTAGAGAAACTCTTGATAAACTTAAAGCAGAATGGACGAAAAAAAGAGATGAAGTTACTCTAACGATTGGATATGAAGAAATTGCTATTGTTGTCTCTCAATGGACTAAAGTTCCACTTGCAAGACTTGAGCAAGGGGAAAGTCAAAAACTTCTTGCGATGGAAGAGAATCTTAAGGCAATAGTTGTTGGTCAGGAAGAACCGATAAGTGCTATTGCAAGAGCGGTAAGAAGATCACGTGCTGGAATTAAAGATCCTAAAAGACCAATTGGTTCTTTTATCTTTTTAGGTCCTACAGGTGTTGGAAAAACGCTTTTAGCTCAGGCTTTAGCCGAGTTTATGTTTGGAAGTAAAGATTCTTTGATTCAAATAGATATGTCTGAGTACATGGACAAATTTAATGTGTCCAGACTTGTTGGTGCACCTCCTGGGTATGTGGGATATGAAGAAGGTGGACAATTAACGGAAAAAGTTAGACGTAAACCTTATTCTGTTATTTTGTTAGATGAAATTGAAAAAGCAAATCCAGATGTTTTTAATTTGTTATTACAAGTTTTTGAAGAAGGTCGGCTTACAGATAGTTTGGGAAGAAAAGTTGACTTTAGAAATACGATTATTCTTATGACTTCAAACGTCGGAGCTCATATGCTTGGTTCTGAAGGGTCGTTAGGATTTGTTTCAAACTCAGAAGAGGTAACTTATGATGTGATGAAAACAAAACTATTAGAACAAGTGAAAAAGACATTTAAGCCTGAATTTATTAATCGTGTCGATGATATTATTGTATTTAAATCTTTAACTAAAGATAGCTTAAGAGAAATTGTTAAAATTGAGGTAGCTGAAGTGGTTCAAAGATTAAAGGAGCAAGAATTGACGATAGATTTGCCAGATGATGCTCTAGAGTTAATTATTGAGAAGGGTTTTGATCCTGTTTTTGGAGCAAGGCCTTTAAAGAGAACAATCCAGCGTCTTTTAGAAGATCCGTTAGCTGAAGCTATTATTTCCGGGCAGTATAAAGGGACAGGAAAGATTAAAGCTTCCAGACAAAATGATGTTTTAATTTTTGAATAAATTTAATATTTTTAGAATTAAGTTTGTAGTTTCAGAATGTTAAGTTCAAATGGATAGGCGCGTGTATGTATAATTTTAAAAAACTAATTGGGAAAATACATTTTCCTGCATTTCTTTTTTTATTATTTTTTGCAGAATTTGCGCTTGCTAATAATCCGTTTCTTTTTAAAGGTGAATTAGATTTTGTAAATAGTAAATTTAATATTTTATCTGAGAATTCAGAAAATAGTTATATTGAATTAATGATCGATGAAAACTCAGATGATGAATATTTAGTCTTTTTGAAATTTAATCATTTTAAAACTTCTTTTTTTGATTTATCAAGTGACATAAAAGCAGATGTTAATTTTTTTTTCCAAGAAGAAAA
>JAOZRJ010000200.1 GCA_029931885.1 Candidatus Omnitrophota bacterium
GAAGAGAATTTAACTAAAAGCTTTAATTGTTCGGTTTCAAAAAACAAACTTTTTAAAAATTTTAAAAACATATAACACGAGGTAACGTATGGCTGGCATAACTCTTGACGATTTTCGTGGCGCGGTTCAAGAAATAGCACGACCAAACAGATTCATGTTGGCGATTGAGACGTTGCCACCGGGATTGGGAAATGTAACATGGAATGATGAAATGATCTATCACTGTAAGGCTGCATCCATACCGGGCAGGACTTTGGGCGAAATGTCACTTTCTTGGATGGGGAATATTTATAAATTGGCAGGCGATCCAACGTTTGAACCAATTCAATTGACGTTCATTAACAACGCGTCTTTTTCTATTAGAGAGTCATTGGAATTGTGGATTGACGGCATTGCTAATTCAATTCAAAATACTAGAACTTCACATCTCGATTATAAAGGCACGTTAAGGCTCGATCAATATGGGAGTAGCAATAATGTAATTGCACGTTATTATTTGCATGGTGCGTATCCTATGAGCATCGACGCAATTGAAATGAGTCACGAGACCGCAGATTCGATTGAAGAATTTACATGTTCATTTTCGATTGACTATTGGTCAGGTGATAATACTTACGGGGCAGGAGAGCATGTTTCAGTAGGTAGAACTTAATAATTTTTAAAATCGTCAAAAGCCCGACTAACGCTAGTCGGGTTTTTTTATGCGTTGAATATCTATTATAAATATATTAAACGCAACTTATATTTAAGGTTATCTATGGCAGAAAAATATTCAGTTGCCTCACAGGCAGCCGGTACAATTAATTTTAAAAGACCTATAGAAGATATATCCAATCCAGGCGCAACTCAAATTGTAAATATTCCGCCGGGTATGATATGTATAGGTCCCAATGGTAAGGGTTATGTTATCACCGGAGATTCGGAATACATATTCACACCGCCACTATCAGGCCCAAATTCATATGTATTAATAGCGACCGCTCCAATCGATGCATCAGGTTATGCTACTATATCGCATGACACATATTCCAATTATGTTGCCGGCGGCGGCGACAATGATAACCGTAGAGCCTTTTGTTATTTCTTAGTTACTTCAAGTGATATCATCAATTCTAGTTCTTTTATGACATTTGAAGATGGTATGGTTATTGACGACTCTCGAACCTTTCCTGTTAGTGGAACGGATACCGACGTCAAGCTGAACAGTCAAATTCTACATCACCTGAAGAAAATGGGATTTTATCTCAATAATCGTCCCGATGTCGGCTTCACATATAGAGGCCAAAATTACATCGAAGATATTGAATTACATTCATCGGTTGACGATTGGGATTTGGTCTACTTTGATTTGAGTGATAGTAAATATCATCAGGCGATTGCGGATGACACCTATAAAGAGACAGTAGTAGGGATTGTAGAGAAGGACAGAGATGGCATCTCTGGAAATAATGTTTTGATGACTAGTGGTCTTATCAATGTGGGAACTGACATCCTACCAAATGCTGAATTTCCAGCTGGAACATTTCTGTATTTATCTGAGGTTGCAATATTACCAGACGGATCTACGGGGGCCGGTAAGATCGTAAGAGACTTTGATGGTTGGACGCCTGATCATGCATATGTTTTGGGTGATCGAATTGGTGAAATTACGGATGACACTGAAAAGACCGGCTGGATTTTCGAAGTAACAACAGCGGGACAGTCAGGTGCACTCATTGGCAATCAACCGGATTGGTCGAGTGTAACTGACATAGGAGAGACAGTCAGTGATGCTACAACATTGGAATGGACGACCGTCGGTTCATATTCTACAAATTATTTGGGTGCACGAAATGTTCGTGTCGGCGTCGCCATGGGTGATGGCATCATGTTATTACATTCAGCATCTTCCAATCAAGTTGACGACCACAACGATTCTCCTTATGCACACAGTGATATACAAGACGCTTTAAACAAAGCAGGAATCTATGTAATTAATACGGCAAAAGGTTTGACTACACACACATATCGTGGCCAGATGTTCGATGAATACGCCACATTCAACGATCCCTCTGATTGGACTGCCGGTGATGTCGCTATTGTATATAGAAGCACAACAGGTTATTATAAAAAAGCAATAGCCGGCAGTGTAAATTCATACGAGCAGGAAATTGTCGGAGTTTCATATGATGTTGTTGAATCTTCAGGTGTTTACACTGGATCAGTTCTATCTAACGGATTTATCAATACTGATACAAGCGGTTTCGCAATTGGCGCCAAGTTGTATTTGTCTGAAAGTGTTGAAGGTGCATTTACTGATACCGCTGGACTCAACATCTTTGTTGGATATTGTGTTGAATCTGCCACGACAGCCAACGGTGGAATTATCGCTCTGCAGATTAGTGGATCAGGAGTTCACAATGCTGACGCTGAAGCACATCCATTAATCCAAGATGCCCTTAGACGGGCAGGCGTCTTTGTAGTAGGTGGATACACGCATAATTATGTTGGTCAACAACATGACACAGATGTAATCACTCATCCCCTTGATGACACATTAGCAAATTATGATATAGTTTATTATGGTGATTACGACGGTTCAGGTGCAACTCCTAAGTATCGTAGATCTTCGGCCACAGGAGATGAACGGGGCAATTTTGTTGGAATGGTTGTAGATGACACGACATTTACTCAAGTAATTTCAAGTGGATTCGTTGAAATTCCACAAGCAACGGGAACCAATATTCTTCCAGATGCCACATTCCCGGCCGGAACAGATGTGTATCTATCAACAGAATTGACCGGATCGTGTTATACTACTGACGTCACATCTATCAAACTCGGTGTGTCACTAGGTGGTGGCGTGTTGTTACTACAAGTGAGAGGTGGTGGAGGTTCTGGATCTGGTGATGTGTCATTTGAAGATTTCACTTACATGCAATTGTGGGATAACAGTGCCTTTAATCAAGTATACTATGATCGATTTGATACTAAGGAAACTGTAACGATTAACGGCGCTACATACATTTATAGTGATTTGGGATATTATGAAGGTGACGCTGGCGATTATATTGAATATGAATTTGATTTTACTGTTAGTGGAATATCTGGTGTTGGTGGATCATCTACGATATTAGTAGATGATGGCGATGTCCCATTTATACGGAACACACGAATTAATGTTGGTGACACTATCATGAATACAACAGATGGGAGTACCGCAACGATTGAATCAATCGATGATGCCACACACATTACGAATACTGCGCTAACGGGCGGAACCGACAATGTATGGGCCATCGGTGATGTTTGGGTAGTCATGCATGAATATGGGCGATTTTTAGTACACGGCGAATCTTCCGATGCCGCTGCGTTAGTCCTTGAATATTGGGACCTTGATTCAAATGCCTGGGTTGAAGCAAATTTCGATGAAGAGTTTTCATCTACAATCGATCAAACATCTATAAAAGTCAGATTTACTTTTGGTGGAACGGGTGAGATTCATTCATACGGCATTCTGTTCGATTACAGTTACGGTCCTTACGGTATGTCTAGACTCCATGAGGTGTTGATTCTAGACTCAGATGTTGGGGTCAACATAGATATCGACATACCT
>JAOZRJ010000201.1:0-2229 GCA_029931885.1 Candidatus Omnitrophota bacterium
AAGACGGCGTAAAATGAGTGAGGTTATTAAAGAGATTGAATATATTGTTAATGAATTGAAGATTAATCATATTTATTTTCTGGATGATACATTAACATTAGATAGAAAATATATATTAAATTTATGCGATGAGATAAAGGCTAAAGGGTTGCAATTTACTTTCGAAGGAAGCACAAGGGCTAACATATGGGATGAAGAGTTGGTTGCGAAAATGAAAGAATGTGGATTGATTCGAATCAGTTTTGGTTTGGAAGCGGTTGACCTTGAAGTGAGAAAGCTTATGAGGAAAGAAGTTCCACTTCAAAGTTATCTTGATGCAAATAAATTGAATAAGAAGTTAGGCATTGAAACTATTAATTCTGTGATGTTAGGTCTTCCGGGCGAAAATGCCGAGAGGATAAAGAAAACAGTTGATTTTTTATGTCAATCCAAAGATATTCAACATGCGACTTATGGAATTGCCATTCCTTATCCTGGAACGGAAATGCGAGAAATGGCGATTAAAGGTGAACACGGGTTGAAATTGGTCGATGAAGACTTTTCGCATTATCAGCGTTATGGTACTTCGGTTATGGAGGTTGGTGGTTTGAAACCAGAGGAGGTTATTGATCTTCAGAAGAAAGGTTTGATTCGAATCTATTCCTGTTGGTGGAGAATTTGGCCGGTTGTAAAGAGACATGGAATCAAAGCATTAATTGTGCCTGCGTGGGATGCCGTTAGCTCAATTACTCGTCGGGTATTTCATGGAATATTTAATAAAAAGAATAATCTTAAGCTTGATTAATTTTTTCTTTTTAAAATTTTCAGAGAATGAGTCGTGCCATACGGCAAATAATTATCTTCAAGATACTTCATGAATCTATAATAGCTCACTTTATTTTTTTCTACTTTAAAATAGACTTTTTCAAAAACAGGATCAAGCGTCTTGGGAATAATGGCAAATCGGGGTTTATCTTTTTGCAGCGTTTGGAATAATTCTTCTTCCCACGAATCATTGAACCAAGAGAAAATAGCTACAGGGAATTTTCCTATAAATGGTCGTCCAGCAATAAAGTTGTATATGCCAAGTTCAGGAAAGGTAAAAAGTTTTTCATCTTTTGTCATGTTTTTATCAACGAATGATTTAAGTTGTTTAAAGTCTTTCGCTTGCCATGGGGGGACATATAAACCTTGAGCTGTTGCAATGTTAGCGGGGATTAGTTCTGCCTTTGGAAGAAGCTTTTGTGTGTCTTTGCCTGTGATGAAGGCGATGGCATATTTGAAAGCAAAAAATCTATGGTTTAATCTTTGGATGGAATATCCTAAAGAAGATCCAAAGAAAAGGAAAATAAGAAAACTGATACCAATTAGTTTTAATGTGGCACTTTTTTTTAGACGTTTGATAGATGAGGTAGAAATAATGCTTAGCAATTTTATCTTGTTTTTAACTAAGAGTGTGTAAGTTCTTTCGAGCATGAAGAACAATAATATTTTTTCTGGTTGTAGAGCCATCTCAAATTGCGCGGCACCAATTTTCCTAAAAGCAAAAACATACATGATTAATCCATAAAAGCAAACAGCTAGTATTCCTAAATGATCTTCAGATAATTCTTTTTTCTTGAATTTTGCAATTATGAAAATAAAGAAAAAGATATAGCAATAACTAGGTGTTAGGTGTTTGAAATGTTTATTGCCAGGGTTGAGGCCCATAAATGCATCAAGTAATGTTTTAGGGTGGTCTTCAAATAGATAATCGGGGAAAATTTTAGACATTGTTTGGGTTACGGACAAAAAAGAATCAAAGAATGGCATAAGCGAGTTTGTTGCTGCAAGATAAATGCTGTAAGGAAACAATACGAGTAATAAGCCTAAACAATAATATTTAATAACATTGATAATTTCTCTAAATTTATAAATGTTAAAAATGAGAGAGAAGATAGCAAGGCAGAACATACTGAATAAAACAAAAATACCAATTTCAATGCTAGTTAATAATGCAAGGCTTGTTGAAAGACCGGAAAGGATAATCCAAAGAGGTTTCTTGTTTTTGAAATATTTGATGATGCAAAGAATGGCTAAGGCTCCTAAACCAAAACGCATGCCACCCCATATTTGAAAAACAACGCGTGGAAATGTTCTGGAAATAAGAATAAACGTGAAGAGATAAAGGATGATTTTGTTTTTAAATATTTCTTTGCCAATGAGTATCCAGATGCAAAGTGTCGCGATGGTACCAACATAAAAATATGT
>JAOZRJ010000201.1:2239-3594 GCA_029931885.1 Candidatus Omnitrophota bacterium
TAGAATGCCGGGACGTAAAGTTCAAGGGGACCTCTAAGATGAAAAAAGTCTCTAAAGGGAAGAAGACCATTTAAAATTGCTTGAATGCCGGGTAAATAGATAGCTAATTCAAAATAGTCGACAACTCTATGTAAATAATAAGGTTGTAGAGTTATAAGACATGTAAATATAGAAAGAATAAACGTGTCAATTGAATTAGGGCTATTCTTTATGGAGTTATTTAGAAGATTATTGATTGAGGATAAAATTTTATTCATGATTGAATCCATTTTATTAATGAAAAGAAACTCAGTTAAAAAGATTTGTAATGAACAAACTTTGTTGATATCATAGCATACTGTTTACTAAAATCAACAATCCCTAAGCATAATACTATGAATAAAATAAGTCAATGTGATATATTGATCCTTTCGGGAGGATTAGGTTCAAGGTTAAAGTCTGAAGTAGGAGATGCGCAAAAAACTATGGCAGATGTTGGTGGAAAACCTTTCATGGACATAATCATGCAACATGTTATTAGTCAAGGTTTTACGCGCGTGATTTTATGTACAGGATACAATGCTCAAAGCGTTGAAGACTATTATAAAAATAAAGATTTAGGAATAAAAATTGAGTTTTCCAGAGAGATTGAAAAATTGGGGACAGGTGGTGCGATCAAGAATGCTGCAAATTTAGTTGAAAGTGATTATTTTTTTGCTATGAATGGAGATTCTTTTTGTCCATTAGATTTTTCTGCATTTATTCAATTCCATTCTTCAAAAAATGCGAGTGCTTCAATTGCTATTTCAAAAGTTAATAATGTTGAAGATTATGGATCAATTTTGATTGATGATCAAACAAAACAGATCACTTTCTTTGGTGAAAAGATTAAAAGAGATGCTGCGGATATTAAGGATAAACAATCCTTTGTCAATAATGGAATTTATTGTTTTAAAAAAGATATTTTTGATAGTATGCCTCAAGAGAATCAATTTTCAATTGAGGAAGATTTCTTTAAGAAATTAGCAGGATCTTTTTTTTATGGATTTGAGGTTGATCAGAATTTCATTGATATTGGAATCCCGGAAAGATATAAGGAAGCTAAACAGAAATATAGTGATCAGGAATAAGTAATACGTAACACGTGATGAGTTATACGTGATAAGTAATGAGTGATGGTTAGTGAAAAAAAGCTTTAAGTTGCAAATTATATGATAATAAATATTGATTAGTTTTTAAATATATCGTTCGCGATAGCTAATAGATTTTTAGGGTTTTACGTATTACGTTTAACTTATTACTTATAACTCAACATTTTCAGTCTTAAATAGAAAGGTAGAATACGGTGGAGAAAGCAAATAAAGCAATTAGTCTTG
>JAOZRJ010000291.1:0-698 GCA_029931885.1 Candidatus Omnitrophota bacterium
CAGTGATCCAAATGAAAGTAGGAATATCACCTCGCAAATCCAGCAGCGTATGCAACTTTACTGCTGCCTTGGTTTTGCGAAATCGAGCCCATGGAAAAACGGATAGGCAGAGGTCGATTGTAGATGAGTCGAGAGCATAGACGGTCTCTTTCAATTGAAGACCGAAATCATCTTCGACATACAGTCCACGAGCTTCATCAATCAAAATTTGGGCAAAGTCACTGTATATCCGCCAATCTCGTATTTCGTTGGCATCGGCTAAAGTGCTACGAGACACTTTGCCCCTTATGCCCATATGGTAAAGCTTTTCTCGCATGGCCCGCAGACAACACTCGATATCGCGTAAGCTTTCACGATAGGCTAGTTGAGCAAAAGCCATGCATAGAAACTGATTGTAGCATGTAAAAGAGCGTATGCGGTGATTGCCACTATAACGATTGACACATTGACGAAATTTTTTCTTTGGTAGGAAATCGATCACCTGGGAGAAAATGGTTTGGCCTTGGTTCACAGCGGGACTCCTTTCGAATCCATTGCTGTGAAAAAACCATGAAACCAGGCTTAGATCAAATTCAAATCGATCCCTCTGAATTTCGTCAGTATTTGATATATATTCATGTGGTTAACTCACATTACAAAAACTTTAACCGGACAGCAGTGAAAAAAACAATCTTTTCAAACAACTTTTACTAAATTAA
>JAOZRJ010000291.1:708-1020 GCA_029931885.1 Candidatus Omnitrophota bacterium
TAACCGGACAGCAGTGTTGGGATTGTTATTTTCAACAGCATGGTTGTGCATTTTGTGTTATCCGGCACCTTAATCGCCACGGTAGCTTACGTGGAAAGGCACGAAATAGGCGTACTCAAAATGATGGACTTGGCGCCATGGTTCGAAGTGCTTGTGACGGTTGCCTTTTTAGACTTTATGCTCTACATCTGGCACCTTCTCAATCATGAAGTCCCCTTTTTCTGGCGGTTTCACAGGGTGCATCACAGTGATTTGAACATGGATGTGTCCACGGCCACCCGTTTTCACATTGGTGAGCTGGCGATGTCGGCA
>JAOZRJ010000202.1:0-1818 GCA_029931885.1 Candidatus Omnitrophota bacterium
AGAATCTTCTCCTCGTTGATGATAATTAATATGTACTAGGTACAATTCCAAGTCATATTTTAATTGAAGTTTTTTCAATATTAAAACTAACCCGATTGAATCTGAACCACCAGAAACTCCGACCACCAATTGATTGCCTTGCTCTAAAAGTTTTTCCTGAAAAATAAAATTTTGAAGTTTTTTTAGGAAATTTTTCTTCATCTTATAAGGCTCGCAAGAATTCTAAATTTTTATCAAGGACCTCTTGCGGAGTTAAATTAGTAGTATCAAGAATAAAATCATAATGACTCATATTCCTAATATCAAAATTATAATATTTTTTATAGCGTTTTTGTTCAGACAAAACTCTTCTTTGACAATTTTTCAATAGTTTTTTAAAAGGCTTTACCTCTTCATTGCGACTATTGTCCGCCTGAAGCTCTTTATAAATTCTTCTTACTCCCACCTCTTCGTCAACTTTTAAATAAATTTTAATTGAAGTTGGAATAAAACTCCAAGCCGTTCGACTTTCAATAACGAAATTATCTTCTTCTTGACCAAGTTTTTTTACATAAACGTCGATATCCGCATCAATCGAAGGGTCAACTTCGGCTAATTTCATAAATTCCAGAAAAGTCATCCCTCGCTTTTTAGACAAATCTCGAAGAACTTGTCCCATATAGAAATGTTTCATTTCAAGTTCTTCGGCAATTTTTTTGGCAATAGTACTTTTTCCAGCACCCAAATCACCGTTTAAAGAAACAATCATTTGATTAAAAATTATTTTTTAGATTCTTCTTTAATTTCTTCTTTTTTGATTGTTTTTTTAGTTTCTTTTTTAATTTCTTCTTTTTTTTCAACAGGTTTTTTTTCTCCGGTAACCTGAACTGACTGGTTCGAAGTTTTCATCAATTTTTCTTTGTCTTTAAGCTCGCCAACAAATTTCAAGCCCATTCGATGCTTATTAGGATCCATCGACATAATTTGCCATAAATAAGTTTCTCCGGTTTGAATAACTTCATCTACATTCTTTCCTGGATACCTAGAAATAAACTCACTAATATGAGATAAACCGTGAATATCTTCGTTCAAATAAACAAAAGCTCCGAAGTGGTTTAATTTGTTTACTACTCCTTCAACAATTTGACCAGTCTTGTATTTGTCTCCAACTTGAGTCCACGGATCAGCCTTAAGTTCTCGGACTGACAATGAAATTCTCGTATCATCGATTGAAATAATTTTAGCCTTAACTCGATCTCCAATCGCCACCACATCTCGAGGATTATCAATCAATTTCCAATCTAATTGAGAAATATGAACTAATCCTTCTAATTTATCAGCATCATCCTTGGAATCCTTTCTTGATGGTGGGAAGAATTTAACAAAAGCTCCGAAATCCACGACTCCGCTAACTTCACCTTCAACCACATCACCAACTTTAAATTCAGAAATATTTTTCTTCTCTTCTTCTTTATAGGCTTCTTTTTCAGAAACAATCAATTTTTCTTCGTCAAAAATTGCGTCAATCACGCAAACTCGCATTTCAGTGTTAACATAGCTTTTCAAAATTTCAAAAATCTTGTTTTTGTCTCCATCTTCCACTCGAGGATAATGCTCAGCCGTCAATTGACTTACCGGCATAAATCCAGTAATATTATTGACTTCAACCATTAATCCACCTTTATTAGCATCCAAAATTTTAACAGAAATAATTTTTCCATTGCCTTTTTTCTTGTTCAAATCTTTCCAGGCTTCTTCTCGAATAGCTTCTCGAACCGAAAGTTCTACATAACCTTCTTCATTTTCTTGATCAATTACACTAGCAGTGATCTCATCCCC
>JAOZRJ010000202.1:1828-3581 GCA_029931885.1 Candidatus Omnitrophota bacterium
TCCAAAAGTTGGATTTGCAAGGCGGATTCCCTGCAGGGCAATTGAGCCAATAACTGTAAAAGCAGCTTCTTCATCAGATACTTCATCAGGTATTTTTGCTGTCAGATTTTCAGGGACAACAACAAATTCAGCATGGTTACCATTTGATGCAACACGGTCCCCAATTTTAAGTTTTTTTCTGTGACTACCAAAACCGTCTTTAACTTCTTTCCCATAAATAATTCCCACACCCATTTCATCTAAATCAACAAAAAGCGAATGGGTATCAATCTCAAGCACTTTTCCTTTGATCTTGGTTCCTTCTTCAGGAATAACTGGAAGACGATCTTTCAAAAGTTCTTCCATCGCATTTTCTTCCTCTTCGGTCAAAACTACCTTAGAAGTTTCTTCTGTATCTTCAAATAAAACTCTTTCTTCTCCTTCTTCTAACTTTAAATCCAACTCTTTATCTACTTTTTTTGACATACTTTAAGCAAACAAAAAAGACTTTCGTGCCCTTTTCACTTGTAAGATTAATGATTAATAAATTTTACAACCTCGAATGACCCTAATAGGAACTATTTTAAAGGAAAAAGGAGAAAAGTCAAGAGCGAAAAACAATTTTGAATTTTGAAAATTGCAAATTATTTGGAATTTGAGATTTTGAGTTTGGTGCTTGAAAGTTTTATTTCCTCGGTTTTCCAAGATATCTTCCCATCGCAATCACCGAGCTAGCAACTCCCAACAATATTCCCACGCCCAACTCAGCTGGCACAATTCTAACTGCATTTTTAACGAAAATTTCTCTCAAAAATTGCTCAATATAAACACTGTTAGAAAAAGGCAAAACTACTCCAGAAGCTTCTGGAATTGCCACAAATTTCAAATAAACAAATGATAATGGCAAAGCGATTGCCGCCGAAATCAAACCATACAAAATTCCCTCCCAAACGAAAGGCATTCGAATATAGCCGTTAGAAGCCCCAACCAACCGCATAATCTCAATCTCTCGACTATGAGCATACATAGTAATTCGAACACTATTAAACGTAATTAAAACCGCAATTATTGCCAAAGTTATTCCAAGCGCTAGTCCAGTTTGTCGGTTTGAATCAATTTCAGCGCCAAGACTGTCGATAACATTACTATATTTATCATAATTAACAGTATTGATAAAATCTTTATAAGAGCTCTCATCAACCGCTCTAGCAATTAAATCATAATCTCTAGGCTCTCGAGCTTTGACACTTAGAATTGGTTCAAAAGGATTAATTTCAATTTCCTCTAATGATTTCAACATTATTTTATTATCCACATTCTCCTTTTTAAATTCTTCCAAAGCTTTTTCTTTGGAAATATACTCGATAGAGGCGACTTCTTGATATCGACTAAATTCGTCCTTGGCCATCAAAACGTCTTGCTCAGTCGTATCAGGTTTAAAATAGACCGAAATACTAACTCGATCTTTAATGTCATTCAACAATAAATTATCTGAGATTACTACCGCAAATTGAATATTGATAATAAACAAAGTGACTGTAATGATACTGATAGTTGCGACCGAAAGCCAGCCATTTCGATAAAAATTTTTAAATCCAGTCTTTAATGTTCGTGGAAATTTTAAACGCATCTTTTATTTTTAAAAATTATTTTAGATTCTTTCTTGAAAGAATCTATTCGCCTTTGGCGGATATTTCTTTTATCTATTTTTCCTCCAAATCGTATTTCCCTTTATTTTTATCGCTAACAATTTTCCCATCTTTTAAGACAATCA
>JAOZRJ010000017.1 GCA_029931885.1 Candidatus Omnitrophota bacterium
ACCAGGCTAGACGATGGGGTCTTAATATTAATGTTTCAACATTATAGTCATGAAAATAAGTCCGTCAAGAAAAAATAAATCCCTTTATTCTTGTTCTTTAGAAACAACACTCGCTACCGAGCTTACGCAATCAGTTTTATCTAAGCTTATAAGTCTCACTCCTTGAGTGTTTCGTCCTGTTTGGCGAATATCTTTTACGGAACAACGAACAACCATTCCTTTTTTTGTTATTGCCATGATTTCGTCTTCAAGGGTTGCTGCCAGACTCCTCACAACATGTCCGTTCTTGCTTGTTACATTAAGATTAATAATACCTTTTCCTCCTCGAGATTGAAGACGATAATCATTAAAATTTGTTCTTTTTGCAAAACCGCAAGATGTAACGCTCAAAAACGCACTCCCAGTTTTTTCAATACCAAGAGGCAAAACACTCATGCTCACAACTTCATCTTTTTTACCAAGTCTAATACCCCTAACTCCTTTGGCTCCACGCCCCATATCGCGAATTTGCTTTTCATGAAAACGAACAGCCTTTCCTTCTTTCGTGGCGAGCAATATTTCACAGCTTCCGTCACTAACAGCTGTTCCAATAAGAACATCTCCCTTTTCTAAGGAAATCCCAATAATCCCACCTTTGCGCGGATTACTAAACGCAGAAAGCTTTGTCTTTTTAATATTTCCTTGCGCCGTTGCAGCAATCACAAATTTTTCTTCGCTGAATTCCTTTACGGCAACGATAGAACTAATTCGTTCATCATTATTAATAGAAAGAAGGTTGACGATGGCTTTCCCTTTAGCGCTTCTCGACGCGATAGGGATTTCATAAACCTTAAGCCATCTCACAACTCCCTTGTCAGAAAAAATTAAAAGATAGTCTTTTGAGGAAGCAACAAATAAATGTTCCACAAAATCTTCTTCCTTTGTAGTCATAGCAGAAACACCTTTTCCTCCACGTCTTTGCTTTCGATAAGCGTCTACGGCCAATCTTTTAATATATCCTGTATGGCTAATCGCAATAGCCATATCTTCTTCAGCAATAAGATCCTCTATTTCTATTTCTTCAGCTTTGCCTGCAATTTCCGTTCTTCTCTCGTCGGAATATTTTTTCTTTACAGCCAAAAGCTCTTCTTTAATAATTCCTTCAATTTTCTTTTCAGACTCCAAAATAGACCTAAAATATTCGATGCTTGCCAATAATTCTTTATATTCAGCATCAATTTTTCCTTGTTCTAGCGCAGTAAGTCTTTGCAATTGCATCTCAAGGATAGATTGTGCCTGTATTTCAGAAAACTCAAATTTCTTTATAAGAGAAACCTTTGCTTCTTGTGATGTTTTAGAAGCTTTAATAATTTTAATAATTTCGTTAATATGTTTAAGGGCTATTTTTAAGCCTTCTAAAATATGTGCTCTTCTTAACGCTTTATCAAGATCAAACTGTGTTCTTCGACGGATAATGATACGGCGATGGTCGATATAGTGACTTATTAGTTGTTTTAAATTTAAAACTTTTGGCTGATTTTTTGTTAACGCAAGATTAATAATTCCAAAAGTCGTTTCCATTTGAGTATGCTTAAAAAGATAGTTTAAAATAATTTGAGGTTGGACGTCTCTTCTTAAATCTACAACCGCTCGAATTCCGTCTTTATCTGATTCGTCTCGAACATCTGTAATTCCATCAATTTTTTTCTCATGAACTAATCGTGCAATGTTCTCAATTAAATTTGCTTTATTAACTTGATAAGGAAGCTCTGAAATGACAATGCTGTCTTTATTTGCTTTTTGCTTTTCAATAGAGGCTCTTGCCCTTAAGGTGACTTTTCCTCGTCCAGTATTGTAAGCATCAACTATTCCTTGTCTCCCACAGATAATTCCCCCCGTTGGAAAATCAGGTCCTTTAACATTTGCCATTAATTCTTTAATCGTAATTCCCGGATTATCTAAAAAACTAATCGTTCCATCAATAATTTCCCCTAAATTATGCGGAGCCATATTTGTCGCCATTCCGACAGCAATACCGCTCGAACCATTAACTAAAAGATTCGGGATTGCTGAAGGAAGAACCTGAGGCTCCTCGAGAGAATTGTCAAAATTTGGACTAAAGTTAACCGTTTTTTTCTCGAGATCTTTTAAAATTTCTCCTGAAATGGATTCCATTCTTGCCTCTGTGTATCTCATAGCTGCCGCAGAATCGCCATCAACAGAACCAAAATTTCCTTGTCCATCAATAAGAGGATATCTCAAAGAAAAATCCTGCACCATGCGAACAATTGATTCATAAACAGCCGAATCCCCATGAGGATGATACTTACCTAAAACCTCACCGACGATACGAGCACTTTTTTTGTATGACTTACTATGCTCTAACCCAAGCTCTTTCATCGCGTATAAAATTCTTCGATGAACTGGTTTTAGTCCATCTCGAACATCCGGCAAAGCACGACTAACAATAACGCTCATAGAATACGAAAGATAAGAGCTCTTCATTTCGTCTTCTATATTTACAGGAATTATTTTTTCTTTTGCTGTAAAATCTTTCATAACTTCCTTGGCCTTTCTTAATCTCTTTTAAACATCTAAATTTTGAACTTCATGTGCATTTGTTTCAATAAATTCTCTTCTAGGCTCTACCGCATCCCCCATAAGAGTTGAAAATATTTTATCAGCTTCGACGGTATCTTCCAGCGTTACCTGAAGCATTGTTCTTTTCTCTGGATCCATTGTCGTATCCCAAAGTTGTCTAGGATTCATTTCTCCTAAACCTTTATATCTTTGGATATGAATATTTTTAGTTGCCTGATCGCGAACAAACTTTAAAACTTCCTGTAGAGAAAAATATGTTGCCACTTCTTTTCCACTTTCAACAACAAATCTAGGTTTTACTTCTTCTTTTTTTGCAGTCTTCTTCGCTCCTTTTCCTTTTGAAAAAGTGAAGGAGACTCCTTCTTCTAATTTTAGAAATTCTTCAATCGTTAAATCATATTTTGATAAAACTTTGCCAATAGATTCTATGTCTTCTGATTCAAAAATTTCTATATATTTTGCATCTTCCTGATCTTTTACAGCTTTAGCAAGCTCTTTATCATTATATAAAAACTGGGTCTGCTGTTCCACTCTTACCATATAAATAGGCATTTTCTTGGTTTTCGGGTTCATTTTTAACGCATATTCTCTAAAATTTACTCCCTTTTTAGATAATCTGCTAATAATAATTTCTAGATTGACTAGATTCGCCAACAAATCTTTTAATCCGGAACCTTTAAACTTATTTTTATTCCTAACTCTTGAGAGCACAAGATCCTCTGCCCCTAGCTCAAGAATCAATTCATTCATTTGCTCTTCAGTCTCAATATATTCTTCCCTTTTTCCTCTCTTAACTTTATATAATGGAGGCTGTGCGATATAAACATGTCCTTTTTCAACCAAATCTTTCATTTGTCTATATAGCAAAGTTAATAGAAGTGTACGGATATGTGAACCATCGACATCAGCGTCGCACATTAAAATAAGCTTATGATAACGAAGTTTTTCAAGGCTAAAATCTTCCCCCACTCCAGTTCCTAGCGCTGTAATAATTGTGCGAATTTCTTCGTTGCTTAAAATTTTATCTAATCTTGCTTTTTCAACATTTAAAATTTTTCCTTTTAATGGCAAAATAGCCTGAAAAGTTCTATCTCTCCCTTGCTTTGCAGAACCTCCTGCAGAATCGCCCTCAACTAAATACAGCTCGCACAAAGTTGGATCTTTTTCGGAACAATCAGCAAGCTTCCCTGGCAACCCTCCACTTTCTAAGGCCCCTTTTCTTCGCGTCAGCTCCCTTGCCTTTCTTGCAGCATCACGCGCCCGAGAAGCAACAACAGCCTTTTCAATAACTTTTTTTGCTATCGAGGGGTTTTCTTCAAAAAAAGTACTTAAGGCTTCCAATGTAGCAGATGCAACTAATCCATCAACTTCCGAATTTCCAAGCTTTGTTTTAGTTTGTCCTTCAAATTGGGGGTTAGGAATTTTAACGCTAATAACAGCAGTTAGTCCTTCTCTCGTATCATCTCCTGCAATCGTAAGGTTATTTTTTAAAATATTTTTGCCCTTAGCGTATTGATTAACTGCTCGAGTCAAAGCCGAACGAAAACCGCTTAAATGCGTTCCTCCTTCAATCGTGTTAATGTTATTAGCATAGCTAAAAACATTCTCACTATAATTATCGCTATATTGTAAAGCAATTTCCATTTCAACTTTTTCTTTTTGTCGTTGAAAATAAATAACTTTCTTATGCAGAGCCTTTTTGTTCACTGAAAGATGTTCAACAAAAGAAACAATGCCTCCCTTAAAATGAAAAACACTTTCTTTATCTTTTTTTCCTCTTTTATCTACAAGCTTGATAAAGATTCCTTTGTTCAGAAAAGCCAGCTCACGCATGCGCTTCGCTAAAACATCAAAAGAAAATATTTGTGTTTCTTTAAAAATTGTTTTATCAGGCTTAAAAGTTACTTTTGTCCCTGTTTCTTTTGTCTTTCCAATAACGTTTAGTTTTGAAGCTGTTTTTCCTTCTTCATACCTTTGATGATAAATTTTTCCTTCTTTTTTAATTTCTACTTCAAGCCATGCTGAAAGTGCATTAACAACACTCACTCCAACACCATGAAGCCCTCCAGAAACCTTATAAACGCGATGATCAAATTTTCCTCCAGCATGAAGAGTTGTCAAAACAACTTCAACAGCAGGTTTTTTTTCTGTTTTATGGATATCAACCGGAATTCCTCGTCCATTATCACCAACGCTAATCGTATTATTTTCATTAATAGTAACCTCAATCTTGTCGCAATACCCTCCCATAGCCTCATCTATAGAATTATCAACAACTTCATAGACCAGATGATGGAGACCTCTCGATGTTGTGTCTCCTATATACATAGCAGGGCGCATACGAACTGCACTAACCCCCTCTAAAACTTGAATGTTCGTCGCGCTGTATTCTGCATGGGTTTTCTTTTTTTCTTTTTCTGTTTTTATTTCTTTTTTACTCATTTTTCTTTACCTTCCCTATTATAAAACGAATATCTTCAATTTCTGGCGTTTCTTCTTTTATTTCTTTTAATATTTTATACTTTTGCGAATTAAGCCTAAAAAGCCAAACCGGAGAATCAACATGCACCATTAATTTTCCGTCTTTAATACCAAAAATGTTTGTATGTTTAACAATTTTTCCCTCAAAAAGATTTTCCCAAACCCTTTGAATTTTTGTTTCTTTTTGGGGTTTATGCTCTGATATAGTTTTGATGATCTCTGGAATAATATCTTTTATTTGGTCCATATCAGATTCTCATAGGTAAAGCTAAATATAAATATTCTTGCATTCGGATAACCCCTGGTTTATCCGCCCCTAAAAGCTCTAAAGAAATTTCTTCACTATTAATATTTTTTAAAGCCTCGATAAAGAAATGCGGGTTAAAGCCCACAATCATCTCAGATCCTCCGTATTGAATCTTTACTTCTTCCCGAGACTCTCCTAAATCAGGGGTAATTTTTGAAACAACTAATTTTTCTTTAAATACTTCAAACTTAACAGCTTGAAAATCAGGAGTTGTCAATAAATTAGCTCTTTTAATGGCTGATAAAAATTCTTGGGTATTAAGCGTAATTTTTGTTTCTTGTTCCTCGGGAATAACTTGATTATAGTTTGGGTAATCGCCTTCAATAATCCGCGTGGCTATTAACACATGGTCAACATCAAAAAGCATTTGATTGGCGTTAGTTAAAAGAGAGACATGCCCATTCTCCTTTAAGTTTCGAGAAACCTCATAAACTGCTTTAGACGGGATAATAAGTTTAATTTCTTTTCCAATAGGAGATGTTATTTTTTTTTCTATTTTTGCTAATCTTCTTCCATCAGTAGCCACAAGTCTAATTATATTTCCTTCTATTTCAAGTAATACGCCATTTAAAATATATCTTGCTTCTTCATGAGAAACAGCAAAAGCTGTCATTTTAAACATTTCTTTTAAAATGTCTTGATCAATTAAAATAGCTTCTGTATTTTTAAAATCTGGAAACTTAGGGAATTCCTCTTTAGGAAGTCCTATTAATTTAAATAAATAATTGTCTCCCTCAATTTCAATGTGGTGATTTTTTTTAGAAGAAACTAAGATATCTCCGGGAGGTAATTCCTTAATAATATCATTGAATTTTTTAGCTGGTATTGTTATTGCTCCTTCTTCAAGTATTTGCACAGGTATATCACAAGATATTCCTATATCGAGATCTGTAGCATATAATCTAACAGTAGATTTTTTTGTTGTTTCCAGCAGAACATTGGAAAGTATTGGGAGTGTCGCTTTGCTGGATACTACATTTTGTATTTTGGTAATTCCGTGTAGTAAATCATCTTTAAAAAATTTTATTTTCATAATATTCACATCCTTTTACAAGAAAAGATTCTATATTAATTAAGAGAATAGTCATAGTTGTAGTAGGTGCTGTTGATGATTTGAATAAGAACAAAACATCAACCAACAAAATAAGTTACAAAATTATTATATGTTAAAAACCAGTTAATTAAATAGAATTATGTTTTAATTTCTGTTAATAATTGATCGACAGTATTTTTAAAAGAGTTATTATTTTCAATTTCTTTGCTTATTTTTTTGCAAGAATGCAATACGGTTGTATGATCTTTTCCTCCAAAAGAGGCGCCTATTTCCGGTAAGGAAAGATTTGTAAGCTGTCTGGACAAAAACATAGCGACTTGTCTTGGTAGAACAATATTTTTATGTCGTTTAGAAGCTCTTAAATCATATAAGGAAACATTAAAATGATTTGCGACGCTTTTTTGGATCATATCCACATTAATAATTTTGGTGGTTTCTTTTACCATATCTTTTAAAATAATTTTAGCCATATCCAAGGAGATAGTTCTTTCTTCTAATAAAGAATATGCCATGACGCGCACCAATGCTCCCTCAAGTTCTCGGATATTTGTTTTAATTTGTTCAGCAATAAAAAGGATGACATCATCCGGAACTTTTGCCGGCTCGCGCTCAATTTTCTTTTTCAAAATAGCTACTCTGGTTTCAAAATCTGGAGGCTGAACATCTGCCACAAGCCCCCATGAGAAACGAGAAGTTAAACGCTCTTCAAGGTTTTGGATGTTTTTTGGGTGACGATCAGAAGAGATAACGATTTGCTTCCGGCTTTCGTGAAGATCGTTAAATGTATGAAAAAATTCTTCTTGAGTAGATTCTTTCCCTGCTATGAAATGGATATCATCTATTAAGAGGACGTCTACACTTCTGTATTTTTGGCGAAACTGAGCTGTTGAGCGATGGCGAATTGCGTCGATAAGATCATTTGTAAACCGTTCAGAAGAAAGATAACAAAATTTTGCTTTAGGGTTTTTAATACGGATTGTATTAGCAATAGATTGCATTAAATGAGTTTTTCCTAGGCCCACTCCTCCATAGATAAACAAAGGATTATAAGCCTTGGCAGGAGATTCAGCGACGGCAAGACTTGCTGCATGGGCAAATCGGTTTGACGACCCGACGACAAAATTTTCGAATGTAAAACGAGGAGTAATCAAAGAGGAACTAACGCTTTTTTCTTCAAATTTTTTCTCAAGGTCAGTAAAACGTTTTTGTGTTTGTTCGCCTAATATTTGTGAATTAACTTCAAATTCAATATTAATATTTTTTGTTGAAAGACTGTTAAGGGCTTCTTCGATAATGGAAAGATAATGTTCGATAATCCAGTTTTTAAAAAACTCATCAGGTGTTTGCAAGACAAGAGTATCTGAAGATTTTTCCTGAATGCAAAGAGAGGCGAACCATGTTTCGTATGAAGTCTCTCCTATTTTTGAACGGATTGTTTTTTGGGCGTTTTCCCATAGATTTAAAGGATTCATAAGCTTTCTTCGGGGCAGTAGGCTAAAAAAAGGACTATTGCACAGTGTTCACAGTTTTTCCACAGATATCTATTGGACTCTTTTTGCGCTTTTGTCTAAGGGGCTTATTTTTTTAAAAACGATTAAAAAGCTTTTGACAGAAGGGCAAAAATCGATTTCATTATAACAAAGAAAAATTTTATTTCAACTTAAAAAATTTATACCTCTCTTCTTCCTTTTCTTTTTTTCTCTAACATGTTCCAATCCAAACTGTTTTAGCCTGAGAAGAATAGAAAATGCTTGACTAGAAAAACAGTCATGATATACTTAACCAAATATTTTAAAGGACTATTAATTAAGAGATACTGTGAATCGGTATCTTTCAGTTTTTATTAACGAGGACAGTTGCTAATATGAAAAAAAATTTAAAGACACCAACTAAGCTAAAAGGAAAAAGAAAACATGGTTTTCGTCATCGCATGGAAACATCAGACGGACAAAAGATTTTAAAGCGCCGACGACAAAAAGGACGCAAAAAATTAACCGTCTAAACCTGACGAGAAAAAATGACCGCGAAAGTTATATATTTTTTAATACGCCTATATCAAAAAATTAAACATATGTTTTTTGTGGATACATGCCGTTTTTATCCCTCTTGTTCGGAATATGCTATTTCGGCAGTACATAAATATGGAGCTTTAAAAGGCTCTTTTAAAGCATTTTGTCGTATTCTACGATGCTCCCCTTTGTCAAAAGGCGGATTTGACCCATTAAAATAGGAAACATTATGGAAAAAAGAACATTTTTGGCTATATTATTATCTATACTTGTATTATTTTTTTATAACAGGTTTTATTTAGGTCAGAATAAGGTTGTCAGTTCGCATGATCCCTCCTCTTTTGTTTCTGATACAACGCAAGCCGTTGAGAGGAAACAAGTTAAAGCAATTCCAGTAGAAACAGCTAAAAAGAAATCAACTGTTAACGCTGAAGAAAAGATTACTTTCATAGAAACAGAAACATATAAAACTGAATTTTCTAATATTGGGGGAAATCTTAAGTCCATTACTATTAATAAATATAATGAAAAAATGCCTCTTGATATTATTTTTGGATTGTCTCAATATGAAACATATCCTTTTTCTTTAAAAAGTGTTTTTAATGATAAAGTTGTTTTTGTGTATAGAGACGACGAGTTTGAAATTCAGAAGATTTATGATTTGTCCAAACAGGATTTTGTGATTGATTTGGAGATAAGTGTAAAAAACATATCAAAAATGTCCAAAGTGAAAAGTCTAAAGATAGAAGGCTTAGGGCTTGGAACAAAAGAGATTGCAAAAAATAAAGCAAATGCTCGGGAATATGGATTATATGAATATGCTGTAATGCTTAATGAGAAAATTACTCGAAAAAATAATGCAGTTAAATTTTCTTCGAAGAACGCTTTATATGAAATTGGGCAGGTGGGATGGATTTCTTTCAGAAATAGATATTTCTGTGCTATTATCAAACCAACTTTTCCTACAAAAGATTATGAATCAGATCCAGTTAACGAAAATCAGTTAAACTTAATTTTTCAAACAGATAATAAAACCTTAGCTCCGGGCGAGCAAGTTTCGTATAAGGCTTATGCTTTTGTTGGACCACAAAGCATGACATTGCTCAAGGAAGCTAATATTGGAGCAGAAGAAGTACTTGTTTTCAGCAAATTTTGGCTTTTAAATTCTATTTCTCGATTTGTTATTAATACTATGAAAGTTGTATATAGATTCGTGCCAAATTGGGGGTTTTGCATCATTTTTGTTAGTTTTGCGTTTTATTTAGTAACATATCCATTAACGATAAAAAGTATGACGTCAATGAAAAAAATGCAATCTTTGCAGCCCGAAATAACGCGAATAAGAGAGCAGTATAAGAGCAATCCCCAAAGGCTTAATAAAGAAGTAATGGAGCTTTACAAGGAAAATTCTGTAAATCCATTGGGAGGATGTCTTCCAATGCTTTTACAGATGCCTATTTTTATAGCTTTATACCAGGCCCTATGGAGAACAGTCGCTTTCAAAGGAGCTCATTTTCTTTGGATAAAAGATTTATCAGAGCCAGATCGCTTTATGATATTGCCATTTTCATTGCCAATCATTGGAAACGAATTCAATATTTTGCCATTTTTAATGATGATAGCTATGTTCTTTCAACAGAAGTTATCATCAAAATCTATGGCAACAACTGACCCTAATCAAGTTATGCAGCAAAAAATGATGATGTTCTTTTTTCCAGTTTTTCTGGGTTTCATTTTTTATAAATTTGCAAGCGGGTTAACATTGTATTTTACAATGTTTTATATCCTGTCGACATTTACTCAATGGAAAATGTCCAAGTTAAAAATGGTGAGGTAAGTATGAAAAAGATTTCAAAAAATACACCAAAAAGCATAGAAGTAGACGGAAGCACGGTAGAAGAAGCGATTCAGAAAGCCTTATTAGAATTGCAGGTTAGCAGAGATAATATTAGTGTAAAAGTTGTTTCGGAAGAGAAAAAAGGGCTTTTTGGCATGGAAGGTGAAAAACCAGCAAAAATTATTGTTTCTTTGAAAGAATAAGAGTAGAATGTATGAATAAAAGGATAATTTTGAAACGTTCCACGTGAAACATATGGGGAGATAAAATGGGAAAAATTATAGCCTTATGTAATCAAAAAGGGGGAACTGGAAAAACCACAACAGCTGTTAATTTGTCCTCTGCTTTGGCTCAAAAAGGAAAAAGAATTCTTTTGGTTGATACTGATCCTCAGGGAAATTCAACCAGTGGGATAGGAATTAATAAAAACAATATTGAAACATCTGTCTATGATGTTCTTTTGGGGAGAGTTAAAATTAGCGATGTTTGCATTAAAACAAATATTGAAAATCTTATGATTGCTCCGTGCAACATTAATTTAACGGGAGCAGAAATAGAGCTCGTTGGAGCATTGTCAAGAGAAACAAGATTAAAAAGAGCTTTATTTGAAATTAAAGATCAATATGATTATATTTTTATTGATTCTCCGCCGTCTTTGGGATTGATAACATTAAATTCTTTAGTCGCAAGTGATTCAATAATTATTCCTATACAATGTGAATTTTATGCATTAGAAGGAGTGTCTCAGCTATTAAATACAATTAATTTGATCAGGGAAGGGCTAAACCCTGAATTATCAGTTGAGGGAGTATTGATGACAATGGCAGACTTTAGGACAAATTTAACGACAGAAGTTATTAATGAGATAAGAACTTTTTTTAAGGAGAAAGTCTATAAAACAGTTATTCCAAGAAATGTTCGATTGAGCGAAGCTCCAAGTTTTGGAAAACCAATATCAGTATATGATAATAGTTCTATAGGGTCAAAAAAATATGATGAATTGGCTCGAGAATTTTTAGGCGAAAAGAGTGAAGCAAAAGAAGAAGTTGTCCAGTCAGGTGAAACTTCTCAATAACAAAATATCGGGAGAAGCTATTATGGAAAAGAGTGCATTAGGAAAAGGATTGTCAGCGCTGATACCGGAAAATGTCCAACTAGAAAAAGGGGAGACTATAGCATACGTTAATATTTCTGATATTAGAGAAAATACTTTACAGCCGCGAAAAGAATTTAATCAAGAAAAGTTGTCTGATTTGATTTCTTCAATAAAAGAGAAAGGTGTTTTACAGCCTCTTTTGTTAAGAAGTAAGGAACAGGGATATGAGCTTATTGCTGGAGAGAGAAGGCTCCGAGCGGCGCAGGCTTTAAAAATTGAAAAAGTTCCTGCAATTATTAAAACAGCCTCGGATCAAGAAGCCTTAGTTTTAGCCTTAATCGAAAATATTCAGAGAGAAGAATTAAATGCAATTGAAGAAGCAAACGCGTATCGAAAGTTGATTGATGATTTTAATTTGACGCAAGACGTTGTGGCTCAATCAGTTGGGAAAAATCGAACCACAATTACAAATGTTTTGAGGTTGTTATCTTTGCCGGAAGAAATACAGAAAAGCGTTTCTTCAGGAGATTTCTCGATGGGGCATGCCCGGGCACTTTTAGCTATTAAAGATGTGGCCAAGCAAAAAAGCCTTTGGAAGAAAGCGATAAAAAAAGGGTTTTCAGTCCGCGAGTTAGAAAATTTTATTAGCGTGCAAGTTGCAGCACAAGATAAAAAGAAAAATTTTTCTAGTGAACAAAAAGATCAGCATGTCGCTTTTATTGAGGAGGAATTACAGAGATCGCTGGGAACAAAAGTTCGCATCAAAGAAAGAAAGAAAAGAGGAACAATTGTTATTGAATATTATTCTTTGGATGACTTAGAGAGACTAATAAATCTTTTAAAAAAATAAGGCATATTATGATAAAAGGAATGACCGGATTTGGCAGCACAGAGATTTCATCTACGCAAATAAAAGGGATGGTAGAGGTAAAAAGCGTTAATCATAGATATTTAGATATTGGATATTTTTTGCCGCCGGGATTTTCTCTTTTCGAAGACAAAATCCGGCAAATAATTCAGAAAAAGACCTCAAGAGGACGTATATCCGTTATTGTAAAGGTTTCACTTAAAGAGCCTCCTACAGTTTCTTTTAATAAAAAAGTTATACAGACATATTTAAAAAAAGAGAAAAATCTAAAAAAAGAATTTGGCCTTACTGGAGAATTAAATTTAAGCGAATTGATGAAGATGCCTGGCGTTGTTGAAGTTAAGGAAACAGATATTAATGTAAACGTTTTGTGGCCTTCTGTTGAAAAGGCGCTTAATAGATCTTTAAATTCTCTTATAACAATGCGCAAAAGAGAAGGAAGCAGTATTGTTGCGGATACAAGAAAACAGCTTTCTTATATGTCATTGGAAATAAAGAAGATAAAAGCCAGAGAAAAGAAAGTTTTGATTCAGAAGAAAAAGGGTTTAAATACGGAAGAATTTGAATCTTGCCAAAAAAGTATTGACGTCAATGAAGAGCTTTCTCGTCTTTTACATCATGTTAAAGAATTTGGGTTGATGTTAAAGAGCAATTTGTCTGCCGGCAAGAAATTAGATTTTATCGCACAAGAGATGCAGAGAGAGGCGAACACCGTCGGGTCCAAATTACAAGATAAGATGGTTTCCAATTCCGTGATTACTCTAAAAAGCAAAATAGAAAAACTTAGAGAGCAAGCGCAAAATATTGAATAGAGAAAAGAGTCAAAAAGGTAAGGTTTTTGTTCTTTCTGGTCCGTCTGGGTCAGGAAAAACAACGCTACACAAACAGTTGCTTAAAAATAAAGCTCTTTCAAAAAGAATGATAAAAACCATTTCCGTAACAACGCGTGAAAAACGATTTGGAGAAAAGAATGGTAAAGATTATTTATTTTTTACGAAGAAAATGTTTTTTTATCGACGAGAAACTGGATATTTTTTAGAATGGAAAAAAGTTTTTGATCATTATTATGGAACACCAAAAAAAA
>JAOZRJ010000203.1 GCA_029931885.1 Candidatus Omnitrophota bacterium
TCTTTGCCCATTTAGCTTTCCAATTTTCCTTTTTTATAGCTTTTGACCTAAAAAAAATTCCTTTTAAATGAATTTTTTTCAGCAACTTTTCAAGACGTTGCAGCTTTCTCTTGCCTTGAATATAAACAGAAATCCGATTTATCTTATTTTTTAATACAACAACAATATCTTCTGGAGAAACGCCAAGTCCAATAAAAATCTCTTCAATTAAAACTAGCTGATCTTGGCTGGAAGATTTAAGGGTGCAAAAAATCTCAGAAAGGTTCTGTTTTGATTGATTCATATGAATTCTAAATTGTTTCTAAAAATTTATTTTATCATTAAAATGGGCGGCCTTTTTAAAGGCCGCCCATAAATACCGTATTTATTCGTGATTACTATTCAGCAGACTTGATACTCTTTAAATATTTATAGTAATCACTATCTGTTCCTAAAAATATAGTAGTATCTGAACTAATAGTATCTTTATAAGTTTCAAGCGTTTTTATGAACGCATAAAATTCTGAATCGTTATTATAAGCATCTGCATAAACTTTAATAGCTTTTGCATCTGCAATACCTTTAATCTCTTCAGCCTTTTTATAGGCTTCGGATTGTATTTCCTGTAATTTTCTCGTCATCTGTCCTTCAATTTCAGCCTTTTTACCTTGGCCTTCGGATCGAAACTTCTCTGCGGCTCTTCTTCGTTCAGAAATCATTCGATCATAAACTTTTCTGCGTACGTCTTGAATGTAATTAACGCGTTTAATGCGAACATCAACAAGCTCAACACCATACTGAGGAACGAGCTCTGATGCCTTCTTTAATATATCTCTGGTGAGCTTATCGCGTCCTACAGAAATCTTTTCAAGCGCCCCAGACTCAAATTCTTCGAATTCTTCAGTCTTCTTTTGGCTCTCTCTTTCGTCATACAAACGGTTTGTATTGCGAGTTGTCTCTATAAGATTTAAACTGGAGATAACATCACGTGCTGCTGCGTCAACGACATCATCTAATCTCGCATACGCTGCGTTTTCTACGCCCACGGACTGCATAAATTTTAATGCATCTGAAATTCTCCAGCGCGCAGTTGTATCCACCCAAATATAACGTTTGTCTTTCGTCGGAATTTGATTTGAATCCCCATCCCATCTTAAAATTCTTCTATCAAAATAATTAGCTACTTGAATAAAAGGAACTTTGAAATGCAGGCCTGCCTCAACAATTGGTGCTCCAATAGGCTTACCAAATTGAGTAATAACAACTTGCTGTGTCTCATCAACTGTATAGAAAAATCCGCTTGCCATGACAACAATCACGAAAATGACAATTCCAGTTAATATTTGAGCAATTTTATTCATCTAAGCTATTCCTTTTTTAAATCTAAAATCGGAAGCATGCTGTTATATTCTGTTCCTGTAACATAAATATGCTTCGCTCTTGGTAAAGACTCTGATAATGTTTCTAAATATAATCTCTTGCGTGTAACATCTTTGGCTTCCTTGTACGCGGTCCATGTCGCCAAAAATTTTGCAGCATCTCCTTGCGCACGATTAACTCTTTTTAAAGCGTACCCTTCCGCCTCCTTAATTGTTTTCCCTGCTTCATCTAACGCTCTAGGGATAACCTTATTATAAGCTTCCCAAGACTGATTAATCACCTTTTCTTTTTCCTGCTTGGCTTCATTGACGTCATTAAAGGAAGGCTTTACTTCGTCCGGAGGATTAACATCTTGGAGTTTGACTGTGACAATTTGTATACCGCTTTCATAATGATCCAAAATGTCTTGTAGCTTGCCTTGTGCCTTCTGATTTATTTCGATACGCAAAGATGTTAATGTCTCATTTACTGAGCTATCACCAACAATCTCCCGCATAACAGACTCAGAGATATCACGAACGGTTTCTTTAGGGTTACGAATGTTAAACAAAACCTTAAAAGGATCCTTAATCTTAAACTGAACAATCCATGTCACCTCAAGAACGTTTAAATCACCTGTAAGCATCAATGACTCATCCAAATATGATTTGGAAGAATATCGAGACGTAATCCCTGATTTAAGCGTACGAAAGCCAAATTCTTCTTTAAAAATTCTTTTTACTTTAACCTTGCTGAGTTTTTCGATATTAAACGGAAGTTTCCAGTGGAGTCCAGGGCTGGTCGTACAAACATATTTGCCGAATCGTCGAATAATGCCGACTTCATCCGGACTGATGGAATAAAAGCTTGAGGCAAAAAAACCCAAAACAACAACAAGAGTAACAATATAAGGCGTCCATTTCCCGAACTTGCCTATCTTTTGCCGTCCTTGATTAAAAAGTTCTTCTGGGGTGTCTGGTATTTTGAAATCCATATAGGTAGTATGTTACTAAAAAAAAATTCTTTGTCAAGATGAATTACTGTCCATTAATTTTATCTTTATTCTAATTTAAACTTTTTTCACAACCGCTGTCACCTTTATGTTCTCCGCAGGAAAAATATATGCCCAAAATCGCTCATAATTTTCTACAAATTTATTAGCCAGATATTTTATTCCGAACATACGAAAAGTTTTATAAAAAGTGATCTCAGCATTAACGATTTCAGCGCCCATATCGTATTTGAGCATGCGAACAGCCTCGTGAAGAGAAAAATAATGTTTATGCGCTATCACATGAGCAACATAAGAAGTATAATGTGGAACCTCGATAAATATTTCTCCTCCATCTTTTAATATTCGGTAAACTTCTTTTAGAACAGGAGTGGGGTCTTCGAGATGTTCAAAAAACTGTTTCGCAGTAACGCGATCAACAGAATTACTTTCAAGAGGAATAGGTTCTTGGCCAATATTAATAATAATCTCTGCATCTGATTCAGGATCCATATCAACGCCTATTGATCCTTTGATTTTGCTTTTCCCGCAGCCTAAATCAACAGCAACATAATCTTTACTAAGAAAATCCTCAAGCATGGCTTTTCTATCTTTACTACTCATTTATTTTTCCTTTCTCAGATATTTTACAAAATACCTATTCCCTATTGTTGCTTAAATACGCTTATAAATATACGCTGAATCAGTCGTCTTAATTATTTTATAATTTTTATCAATATACTCCATAACTTCATCAAAACTATCTTTATTTCTTTTTATTTTGAAATAAACTTTCTCAAAAGTAAGATCTAATTTTTGAGGTAAAATTGCATATACTGGCTTCGATTTTTTTAAATCTAAAAATAATTCATCAGCCCAATGATTATTAATCCACGAAAACGTAACCATCGGGAAGCGCCCGACAAATGGCCTATCAACGACAAAGCTATAAGCTGCATATTCTGGAAACATAAAAACAGTTTCATCTTCATCTGTATTCCGACTAACAAACTCACTTATTTGTTCAAAATCATAAGCCTGCTTAATCGGCACAGTCATCCCTTCAACCCTCTCTATTGTTAAAGTCTTTTTCTCCTGCTTATTTAACGGATCTATCGCACTAACATCCTTTCCGAGAATTAAATTCCTTACATATTTAAATGCCGGAAATCGAAGATTATATCTCTGGATAGAATAGCCTAATGAAGAAAAAATAAACAATATAT
>JAOZRJ010000204.1 GCA_029931885.1 Candidatus Omnitrophota bacterium
TCAAAAAACCCTTAAAAAGAATTCCTTTTACAGAGCCGAAATCCTTTTTAGAAGTCTTCTCCTTAAAAAAATCCCTTACTCTTATTACTAAAGCTTTTCCGATAAGATGCTCAATAGAAATCTTATCCACGCTCTTAGCGCCTGAAATAATATGCCGCGGAGCATCAATATGCGTTCCTGCATGCGAGCCAAAAGAAATCAAAGAAAGATTACATGAATTCCCTTTTTTCAAAGATTTAAAGCCTTGAACCGAAATATCTGGATCAGTTGGATATTTTTCCATACCATTTTTTATTGATTTTGTTATATCGATGTACTTCATACTATTAAAGCCTTTTAGAAACTAAACTCTTTTCCCATTTCCAAGCCGTTTGTAAAATTTTACTCAAAGTTGCCTTATTCTTCCACCCTAATAATTTCTGAAATTTCTCTGAACTAGCAACAACTTTTGGCATATCACCTGGTCGACGCTTACCAATCTTTACTTTAATCTTACGTTTAGTGATCTTTTCTGCAGCAGTAATAACTTCTTTAACCGAAAAACCTGTCTCGTTGCCGAGATTAAAGACTTGATTCTTTATTCCGCGGGAAAAAGCCTTCAACGCCAGACAATGAGCCTCACACAAATCCATAACATATATATAATCTCTAATGCATGTACCATCAGGTGTTTTATAATCATCTCCGAAAAGAGTAAAAATACTTTTTCTATCTTTCAAGTCCCTCATGACAACAGGAATTAAACTTTGCTGAGAAGCCAATGTGGGACCAACCTCTTCTGACGGATGAGCACCTGCCACATTAAAATAGCGAAATGCAATATAGCTTAAATTGCTTTTTTTAGAAACATCGTCAAGTGCCTGTTCGACAACAAGCTTACTTATGCCATAAGGATTTGTTGGCTTAGCTGGATAGGTCTCCTTAACTGGATTTCTTCTGGGCTCTCCGTAAACAGCCGCCGTAGACGAAAAAATAATCTTATCAACATCATAAAACAACATAAATTTAATCAAATTTAAACTTCCAATAACATTATTATTATAATATTTCATAGGCTTTTTAAGCGACTCTGGCAAAATAGTTGAGGCAGCAAAATGCATAACCGCATAAAACTTATATTTTTTAAAAAGCTTATCAATATCTCTTGATTTCCGCAAATCCCCTCTAACAAAAGGAACTCCTTTTGGAACAAAAGATCTATACCCAGTGCTTAAATTATCAAAAACAACAGGGCAATAACCTTTTTCCAATAAAAGGCGTACCATATGCGAACCAATATAACCCGCCCCACCAGTAATTAATATCTTTTTATTCTTTTGCATTTGATTAAATACCATTTAAAAGTTTACGCGGACTAAGTTCTCTTCTCAAGCGTTAGACACGCTACCGCTCATTATAATTATCAATATACCACTTAATAGTTTTCTTTATTCCCTGTGCAAACTGTACAGAAGGCTCCCATCCAAGTTCATTCTTAATTTTAGTTGCATCTATTGCATAGCGCCTATCATGTCCAGGCCTATCCTCAACAAACTCTATTAAAGACTCTGCCTTACCAAGCTCCTTTAAAATAAGCTTAACAATATCTATGTTATGCCATTCATTATTTCCGCCAATATTATAAATTTCACCAATTTCTCCCTTATGCAACACTATGTCTATTGCCGAACAATGATCTTCCACAAAAAGCCAATCCCGAACATTTAATCCATCACCATAAACCGGAAGCATTTTTTCCTGCATAGCATTATTAATCATCAATGGAATCAATTTCTCTTTATTCTGATAAGGACCATAATTATTCGAACACCTTGTTATTACAGCAGGAAAATCATATGTCTTATAATAAGAACGAACAATCATATCACTCGCTGCCTTGCTAGCAGAATAAGGACTATTCGGTGCAAGCGGCGTCTTTTCTGTAAAATATCCTTCAGGCCCCAAAGAGCCGTATACTTCATCAGTTGAAATATGCACAAACTTCTTTATGCTATTCTTACGAGCGCTATCCAATAGCACTTGAGTACCTAAAACATTTGTTGTAACAAATACCTCTGGCCCAGTAATACTGTTATCGACATGCGATTCAGCTGCAAAATGTACAACATAATCAACCTCACTCATAATCTTGTCCACTTCATCAAAACAACGAATATCTCCTTTAGTAAAGGTATAACGCGAATCATCCTCTATTCCTTTAAGATTGGCAGAATTTCCCGCATATGTCAAAAGATCAAAATTCCAAATTTTATAATCACTATATTTGTTTAACATATAATGAATAAAATTAGATCCAATAAATCCAGATCCACCAGTAACTAATATATTTTTATTCTTTTGCATTTAATTAAATACCGTTTAGAAGCTTACAAAGATTAATAATTTTATCTTTCTTTAGCGTCGGATAATTACCAATATAATATCCATAAAAATGAACATGCTCGACCTCTGGATACTTTTCATACTCTTTTTCAGGCAAAATATCACGCAAATAAGGCTGTCTAAGCTGGTTCCCCCCGCCAGAACTTCCACGTCGAAATTCTACATTTGCATCTCTTAAAACTTTTTCAACTTTATCGCGAAACTCTGGATTTGGATCCTTAATAATCAAATTAAACGCATAGTTACAGCTTCCTTCCAAGTCAAACTCCGTACAATATTTCTTACAATCCAAATTTTCAAGGAAAAGTTTAAAATTATCCTGTCGTCTTCTATTGTTATCATCGAGACGCTTAATCTGGTTTCGCCCTAACACGGCTCCAATTTCCGTCCCTCTCATATTATATGCAGGATAAGCAAAAATAAAATCAGGACTAAGATCAGGATTTTCTTTGATATATTTTTCTTTTAATTTCTCATCAGAGGATTCCCTAACCAACCCATGAGAACGCATCATGCGAACCATTTCGTAAATATTCTTATCATCAGTGCAGACCATCCCGCCCTCAATCGTACTCATATGATGTGCAAAATAAAAAGAAAAGTTGGACACAAGACCAAAACTACCAAGTTTTTGCCCTTTGAATGTCGCACCATGCGACTCGCAAACATCCTCAATAAGAGGAATATTTTTTTCTTTCAAAACAGAAAGTAATTTATCCGTCAAACCATTAAATCCTTGAACATAAGTAATAAAAACAGCCTTTGTTTTATTTGATATTTTCTTGATAACTTCATCAGTATCCATACATAAATTTCTAGGGTTAATATCTGCAAAAACAGGCGTAAAACCATTTTGTAAAACAGCAGCAATATCCGATACCCATGTCAGCGGTGGAACAATAATCTCTCCAGAACCATAAAGATTTTTTAAGGCTGCCAAAGTTAAAATATTAGCTGAGGATCCAGAATTAACATAAACGCTATGCTTCACGCCAACCCATTTAGACCATTCCTCTTCAAAGGCCTTTACCTGCGCCCCATGCGTCAAGCGAGGATTTGTTTTTAAAAATTTTATTAAAATATCCAAATCTTCTTGTGTAATATTATTTTCCATTAATGACAAATCTATATTCATTTAAACTCC
>JAOZRJ010000205.1 GCA_029931885.1 Candidatus Omnitrophota bacterium
TTTTTCTTCTCCATCCGCTCTTTTTTTTCTTGCTCGTATTTATATTTACTAAAATCCATAATACGACAAACTGGTGGTTTTGCGGTTGGGGCCACTTCAACCAAATCCATCTCATTTTCTTTGGCTAACTCCAATGCTCGACGAACAAGAACAACTCCTAATTGTTCTGAATTAGGTCCAATCACACGCACTTCAGGAACTCTAATACGATCATTGGTTCGGATATACTTATTGATACAGCACCTCCTTGATTAAAAAATTATAATATTTTTTGTTTAACTTCTTTTTTTATTTGCTCAATAAAATCTTCAATCTTTACATTCTTTTGATCTCCGCCGCGCTTTCTGACTGCAAGGGTTTTATTTTGAAATTCTTTATCTCCAAGAATAATCAAATAAGGAATCTTTCTTAAAGATCCTTCTCTAATGCGTTTGCTAAGCGTTTCGTTTCTAGTGTCAATTATAACCCTAAAATCATTTTTTTGTAAATCTTCTTTTACTTGGTTTGCAAAAACATCATTATCCGGCTTGATAGAAATAATCATAGCTTGCACAGGTGCCAACCATAAAGGAAAAGCTCCCGCATAATGCTCTATCAAAGTTCCAATAAAACGTTCAAGGCTTCCCAAAATAGCTCGATGAATCATAATCGGCTGTTTCTCTTTGCCTTCTTCGTCAATATATGTCATTTTAAAACGCTCCGGCAAAGCAAAATCGCATTGAATAGTTGCACACTGCCAAGAACGGCCAATAGCATCTTTTAATTTAATATCAATTTTAGGACCGTAAAAAGCTCCATCCCCTTCGTTAATTTGATACGAAATCTTTTTTATATCCAGTGAATCCTTGAGCGCTTGCGTGGCTATATCCCAATCTTTGACTTCTCCGATAAATTTTTCCGGACGAGTACTTACTTCAATTTCAAAATCGTTAAACCCAAAATCTTTCATGATATCAAAAACAAAATCAATAATATCAACGACCTCTTTTTTAAGCTGATCTTGTCGGCAAAAAACATGTGCGTCATCTTGTGTAAAACCTCGCACTCGCAAAAGCCCATGCAAAACACCTGCCTTTTCGTGACGATAAACTGTTCCAAGTTCAAACATTCGAATTGGCAATTCTCTATAAGAATGCAGTTTTGATTTATAAATCAAAATATGCCCAGGACAATTCATTGGCTTAACTGCATACTCTAATCCGTCTACATCAAAATAATACATATTCTCACGATAATAATCAGCATGCCCAGATGTCTCCCAAAGCTTTCCTTTTAATATATTCGGCGTTCCTACAAGATCGTATCCTCGACGAATATTTTCACCCTCAAGATAATCTTCCAAAAGCTTACGCAACATCGCCCCATTCGGATGATAAAAAACAAGGCCCGCTCCTGCTTCCTCTTGATAAAAATTAAAAAAATCTAACTGTGGTCCAAGCTTACGATGATCTCTTTTTTGCGCTTCTTTAATCATCTCCAGATGCTCTTTGAGCTCTTTCTCCGTCGAGAAACAAGTACCATAAATTCTTTGAAGCATCTGCTTAGTCTCATCTCCATGCCAATAAGCGCCCGCTACAGACAGCAATTTGAAGGCCTTTATTTCTCCAGCATTATCTATATGAGGCCCTTTACATAAATCAAAAAAGCCCTCTCCTGTTATATAAATAGAAACCTTTTCATCTGGAAGATTTTCAATAAGCTCAATTTTATATATTTCCTTTTGTTTCTTAAAAAAATCAACAGCCTCTTTTTTCTCCATAAACTTTTGAGAAAACTTTGGTTTCTTTTCAATAATGCGCCGCATACTTTTCTCAATTTTCTTCAAATCATCAGAAGTAAAAGGTTCTTCTCTCTCAAAATCATAATAAAAACCGTTTTCAATCGCTGGCCCAATGGCCATCTTCACGTCAGGCCAAAGCTCCTTAACAGCCTGAGCCATAATATGAGAACAGCTATGTCTTAATTGTTCTAATTGTTTTTTGTCCATTTTCTTTTCTTTTTTATCTCTGGTGGGCGGTACAGGACTCGAACCTGTGACCCCCGCGATGTCAACGCGATACTCTAACCAGCTGAGCTAACCGCCCTACACATTGATTTTATATGGGCAAGGAGGGAGTCGAACCCTCATAGCCTTTCAGCCAAAGGATTTTAAGTCCTTCGTGTATGCCATTCCACCACTTGCCCAATGTCTTTTGGAGGCGCGAGCCGGAATCGAACCGGCGAATAATGGTTTTGCAGACCACTGCCTTACCACTTGGCTATCGCGCCAAATAAACCCCATTATTTTTATTTCTTTAAAAGATCACAAACTTTTTTGATAATCGCTTCTATCTCAGCCAAATGTCCCTTGCCTGTCGTTCCGCAAGCCAGTCGTCCTTTAACAGCGTCTACAAAGTAAACTTTAGCCTTCTGTAGCTTTTTAATATTTTCTTGAACAATTTTATTTTCGTACATAGCTGTATTCATCGCTGGGGCTATCACCAAAGGCTTTTTAACTGTCATCGCCGTACAAGACAATAAATCATCAGCAATACCGTTTGCAATTTTTCCGATAATGTTCGCCGTCGCCGGAACAATCAATAAAAGATCTGTTTTTTCCGCTAAACTAACATGTTCAATTTCCCAATTCTCAAAAGACTCACTAAACATCTTTTCATAAACTTTATTTTGAGAAAGGCTCGCCAAGGTCAATGGTGTAATAAACTTTTTCGCCCCCTCTGTCATAACAACTGTAACGTTAAAATTTTTTCGCTGCAAACCACGGATAATATCACAGGCCTTATACGCCGCAATGCTTCCAGTAACCCCTAAAAGGATATTTTTTCGTTTCATCAAACGTTCTCTTTTTTACTCTTCTTCTTTTTGTTCTTCGTTGTTCTCTTTATCTTCGTCTTTTGATTCTTCTTTCGGAAGCTGATCTTCACACCCAGCAAGAACAACCTTTCCTTCCAAAATCTCATCTAAGGCAAGAGTTGTTGTCTTTATCGTCGCAGGTCTTTCTATCAATTTCGGCATTCCTTCTGCAAGTTCCGTCGCTCGTTTCGCAGCAAGTAAAACTAAACGATAAATGCTCCCATTGGTTCTTTTTAAAAGTGATTCTAACGGTTGATACGCCATTCAAAGGCCTCCTTGTTTAATTCTTAATTTAATTTTTTAGTATTTTCAACTCAGATGAAACAACTCTCTCAAGCTTCTTTGTCGCCCTAGATAAAACATCGTTCATAATAACATATTTATATTTTTTTTCTTCTTTTAATTCTTGTCGAGCGACTCTTAATCTCTTTTTTAAATCTTGCCTTTTTTCAGAATTCCTTTTTTCCAAACGCTTTTTTAAAATTTCAAATGTTGGAGTTTTTACAAAAATACCAATCGCGCTAGGATTTTTTTTAAATACCTCTTTAGCTCCCTTAACATCAATGCACAATAAGACGTTCTTCCCTTTTTTTAAAAGATCTTCAACCTTTTTTTTTGGTGTTCCATAATAATGATCAAAAACTTTTTTCCATTCTAAAAAATA
>JAOZRJ010000018.1:0-224 GCA_029931885.1 Candidatus Omnitrophota bacterium
TTGATTCCATTAATATCCCTTTACATAATTAGGATATTGGAAAAAATTTTCCTACGAGTGCTAGAGAGCAGCTTTCTTATGCTATCGATGCGGTCTTAGGTTCATGGAATATTCCAAGAGCTGTGGCTTATCGACAAATTAATAAACTTCATGGCTTAAAGGGAACAGCTGTTAATGTTCAGGCTATGGTTTATGGAAATATGGGAAATTCTTCTGGAACAGGC
>JAOZRJ010000018.1:234-13137 GCA_029931885.1 Candidatus Omnitrophota bacterium
GCTTTTACACGTAATCCGGCAGACGGAACAAATGAATTTTTCGGCGAGTATCTAATCAATGCACAGGGAGAAGATGTTGTTGCAGGTATTAGAACACCGGATCCTATTTCTACTTTAAAGAAAAAGATGCCAAAAATTTATAAGGAATTAAATGCGATTCGTATTCGTTTAGAAAAGCATTATAAAGATATGCAGGATGTTGAGTTTACTATTCAAGAAGGTAAGCTTTATATGCTTCAGACTAGAACTGGAAAAAGAACCGGTTTAGCAGCGGTTAAAATTGCTGTGGATATGGTTAAGGAAAAATTAATTACAGAAGATCAAGGTTTAATGAGAATTGAAGGCGATCATCTTAACCAGCTTCTTTTTCCTATTTTAGATCCAAAAGCAAAAGTTGCAGCTGTTTCTGCCAAAAGAGTTTTGGCGACAGGCTTACCTGCTGGACCAGGGGCTGCTAATGGTCAAATTGTTTTTTCAGCAGACGATGCTGAAAGTTGGGTAAAAAAAGGTAAAAAGGTTATTTTGGTGCGTAAAGAAACTTCTCCAGAAGATGTTAGCGGAATGTGGGCTGCTCAAGCGATTTTGACGTCTACAGGAGGCATGACATCGCACGCAGCTGTTGTTGCGCGAGGATGGGGAAAATGTTGCGTTGTTGGATGCTCAGCATTAGACATTGATTATAAAAAGAAAACAATTACAGTCGGAAATAGGACTGCTAAAGAGGGCGATGAACTTTCTGTTGATGGATCAACTGGAGAGATTATTCTTGGACATGTTGAGACGTCTTCATCTCCTGTTGTTGCAGGAATCGTCGAAGGAAAAAAATCAGCGTTAAAACATCCGATTTGTCAGATATTCTCGGAAGTTATGAAATGGGCTGATAAGAAGCGAAAAATCAAGGTACGTACAAATGCGGATTCTCCTAAAGATTCTGAAGTGGCTCGTTTGTTTGGGGCTCAAGGAATTGGACTTTGCCGTACAGAGCATATGTTTTTTGAAGGTGAGCGTATTTGGGCTATTCGCGAAATGATTTTAGCTGATGATTTAGCTGGACGAGAAAAGGCTTTGAAGAAACTTCTTCCGGTCCAAAGAAAGGATTTCGAAGGAATTTTTAAGGCTATGGACGGGCTTCCCGTAACAGTACGTTTACTTGATCCGCCTTTGCATGAATTCTTGCCTCATGAATCAAAAGGACAAGCTGAAATGGCAAAGAGATTAAAGATAACACCTGCAGCTGTGAAGGCAAAAGTGGATTCTTTACATGAAATGAATCCGATGCTTGGTCATAGAGGGTGTCGCCTTTCAATTTCATATCCTGAAATTTGTAAGATGCAAGTTGCTGCTATTATAGAAGCTGCTTGCAACATGAGTAAAAAGGGTGTTAAAGTTCTTCCGGAGATTATGATTCCTCTTATTGGAACAAAAGCGGAGTATGATATTTTGGAAGAAGTTGCTCGTGCAACAGCAAATGAGGTAATTAAGAAAAAAGGAATTAAAGTAAAGTATTTGGTCGGAACCATGATGGAAATTCCGCGTGCGACACTTGTTGCGGATAAGGTTGCCGAAAAGGCTGAGTTTTTCTCTTTTGGAACAAATGACCTGACTCAGATGACGCTTGGTTATAGTCGGGACGACGTTGGTTCATTTTTACCAGATTATATAAATAAGAAAATTTTTATCGAAGATCCGTTTGCTTCGATTGATCAAGAAGGTGTTGGCCAGCTAGTTGAAGTTGGCGTTGAGCGTGGACGAAAAACCCGCAAAGATTTAAAATGCGGAGTTTGCGGTGAACATGGAGGAGATCCTGATTCAGTAAAATTCTTTATTAAGGCAGGATTAGACTATGTTAGCTGTTCACCTTATCGTGTTCCTATTGCTAGATTAGCAGCTGGACAAGCAGTGATAGAAGCAAAAAAGAAATAAGGAATAAATTTGCCCCGCTATTGCAGGGCTCATTTATGGAGGAGTGAGTTTGGATCCTATACGTGCATATTTTAGAGATGTTCGACATATTCCTTTGTTGACTCCAGAGCAAGAAGTGGAGTTGGCAAAGAAAATTGAAAAAGGTGATGCTCAGGCACGTGAGCAGATGATTACGTCGAACTTAAGGCTAGTTATCAGTATTGCAAAGCGATATATGAATCTTGGAATTCCTTTGAGTGATTTAATTGAAGAGGGCAACATCGGACTGATGCGTGCTGTCGAGAAATTTGACCATTCAAAGGGATTTCGTTTTTCTACATATGGTGCGTGGTGGATTAAGCAAAGCATTTCTCGCTCTATAGTAGATCAAGGGAAAATGATTCGTATTCCTGTTTACATGAATGAAGAATTAGCAAAGTATAAAAAAACTGTAGAAGTTTTAACGCATAAGTTAAAGCGTAAACCACGTGTAGCAGAAATTGCCAAGAAAATGCAAGTTGGTGTTGATCGCGTTCGTGAAATCAGTCAATGCGTTACAAAAATGTCAAGCCTTGATGCGCCTATTGGCGGAGAAGGCGACGGACAATTTAAAGATATCATCGAGGATACAAGCTTTGAAGCTCCTCATGAAGAGCTGGAAGGATTTTTAAACAAGGAACGAACGCTGGATCTTCTCAGTATGATGTCTGATCGTGAGCGCGAGGTTTTAGATATGCGATACGGCATCTCTACCGGAGAAAAACAAACGTTAGCAGAGATTGCTAAAAAGTTAGATGTTTCTCGTGAACGTGTTCGTCAGGTAGAAGTGGGAGCTATTAAAAAATTGAGAGAGATTTTTAAGAAACAAGAAAAAGGACTTGCCGAAAGAGAAGAGGAATGAGTAGAGCATCATTAAAAACCTTTGCATTAATTATTCCACGATTTGAAGACATAGATCATTCGTTTTATGCAGAGGAGATCGTCAAAGGTGTTGGGTTGACTGCCAGCCGTCTGAAAGCGGATGTGCTTATACATATTACTGAAAGGCATGACCATCAAGATTGGCTGAGCGGAAAAACAGTCGACCGAAAATTTATTGATGGCATTATTTTTGCAGACATTGATAATGATATTGAAACCTTACAGAAGGTTGTTGCGACAGGAATTCCGTATATTGTTTTAAACAATATATTTAAGGAGCCAATTAATAGTATTGCAATTGATAACCAAAAGGCAGCCTTTGATGCCGTTGAGAACTTAATTAATTTAGGGCATAATCGTATTGCGATTATTTGTGGGGATTTAAGAACGCAGGCCGGACTTTTGCGTTTAGAAGGCTATAAAGAGGCATTGGAAAAGCATGGCATTTCTTCTAAAAAAGAATATATTAAATATGGAGAGTTTTTGCGAACACCGTCTAGAAAAGCCGCTCAAGAATTATTTGATCTCGAAGAAAAGCCAACAGCTATCTTTGTTTGTTCCGACGTGATGGCGCTAGAAGTTATTTTTGAAGCCAAAACGAGAAATATTAATATTCCTAGAGAATTATCTGTGATAGGTTTTGATGACAATCCTATTAATATTCATAGTTCTGTTAAGTTATCGACGATTTCTCAACCCCTAAAAGAAATGGGGCGACTAGGATTAGAAAAATTAAATCAGATTTGTGAACATAAAGCAGAATCCCCACTCCAGGTTTTATTGCAGACAAAATTTATTGAGCGTGAAACGGTCGGAGAACCTAAGTCTTAATTTATTTTTTAAGGAGTTACAATGAGCAAGAATAGTTTAGCGGATTATATTCGAGATATTCCTGATTTTCCAAAAAGAGGAATTATGTTTAAAGATATTACAACGCTTTTAAACAATGGAAAGGCGTTTAAGAAATCGATTGACCTTTTAGCAAAGAAAATTAAAGGTAAAAAGATTGATTATATTGTTTCGGTTGAAGCTAGGGGTTTTATTTTTGGAGCTGCTTTAGCTTATAAGCTTGGTGTAGGATTTGTTCCTGTTCGAAAAAAAGGAAAGCTTCCCTCTAAGACGCGCAGCGTTACATATGACTTAGAATACGGAACTGATACTCTTGAGATTCATAATGATGCGATAAAGAAAAATTCTAAGGTTCTTATTGTTGATGATCTTTTAGCAACAGGAGGGACTCTTAAGGGTGTCACGACGCTTTTAAAAGGATTTAAAGCATCTATTGTCGGCATTGCATTCTTAATTGAATTAAAATTTTTAAAAGGTCGAGAAAAATTAAAGAAGTTTCCTATTTATACACTTATTGAATATTGATGTTTAGGTATTTTCTAAACTGTTCGCCTTTCTTCTATGCAAAACCATTTCCTTTTACAAAATAAAACAAAAGTTTCTTTAGCTTTAATAGTTTTATTTTTGTTAACGCTGTTTTCTTTTTTTCCGTGTTTTAAGGGGGAATTTTTAAATTGGGATGACGAAGGACACTTAACTTCAAATCGTGTTGTAAGAGCGTTATTTGTTGAAGATTTTTCTCAAGGCTTAAAGAACATATTCACTCAAAAAGTAAATCGAACGTATCATCCTTTGACAACTCTTTCGTTTGCTTTGGAATATTATTTTTCGAAGAGTAAACCTTTTTTGTATCACCTTAATAATTTTCTTTTGCATTTAGCGGTTGTATTCTTAGTTTTTAGTTTTTCGCGTAAGATAGGGCTTTCTATCTTTGCATCAACTATTGTTGCAATATTTTTTTCTATACATCCGACGCGTGTTGAATCTGTTGCCTGGATTACTGAGAGAAAAGATGTTCTTTACGCATTTTTTTATATGCTGGCATTGAATTTTTATTGGAAATATCTAGAAGAAAAAAAGATATGGTTTTATGTCGCAACAATTGTTCTTGGAATTTTTAGCATTTTATCTAAGGCCATGGCTTTAAGTTTGCCGATTATTCTGCTTCTTTGCGATTGGTTTTATGGGCGAAAGATAACAAAAAAAATTTTTTTGGAGAAGATTCCAATTTTTTTATATGTTGCTCTTATCGCTGGAATAACATATGCCGCAAATGCACGTTTCCCAGGAGAAAGTATTTACGAGGCCGTCTTAACGTGGCTATGGACATTTACGTTTTATTTTGAAAAATTTGTTTATCCTAAAGTTTTAATTCCTATCTACAACCTTCCGGAACCTGTTTCGATAAAGAATCTTGCCTTTATGACTTCTGTCGGCATATCTGTTGTTTTAATGTTTGTTCTTTATCTTTTTCGACGCTGTCGATGGTTTTTATTTTCGCTGGGATTTTATTTCTTTTCTATTTTCTTTTTGATGCGTTTTGATTCCGGATATGATACTCAGGTAGTTGCGGATCGTTTTTTGTATCTTCCGAGCTTAGGATTTTGTTTTTTGATAGGGTTTGGTCTTGATCGTATTTTTCTGTTCGGAAAAGAATGCTATATGAATTTAAAGCGGATTATTATTGTAGCCGTTTTGCTTGTTTTAATTTTAGGAATGTCAGCAAAGACTTTTAAGCAAAGCAAGATATGGGAAAATAATATTTTGTTATGGACACATCAGGTTCAAAATAGTAATAAAGGGTCAGTTCCTTTTAATAATTTGGCAGTTTCATATGTGGCGGTTGCTTCTGGAAAAGAATATTTAGACGATGTATTAAAATATCAGAAAAAAATTGATGGGTCTTTGGATAATTATTCGCGTGAAGGAGAAATGGAAAAGATAAGGAATATAGAGAAGGTTGATAATGTTGCCCAAAGGGCAATGATTTTGCTTACTCGTTCTATTTTTAGCGAACCTGTTATCCCTGAGGCTTATTCTAACTTGGCGAATTTATATGAGGACATGGGTTTTATTAATGAAGCAATTGAGCTTCATGAAAAATCCATCTTTCTTGATTCGCAATTTATTCGTTCCTATTATTTTTTGGGAAAGATTTATCGAAATTTAGGGCAGGATCAAAAGGCGGTTAATTTCTTTTGGGATGCCTTGCATCTTAAGCCTCGAGACACTTGGTTGTGCGCGAAGATTATTAAAAGTTATAATGAGGTAATTGAAGAGCGAAGGAAGGCCGGAAAAGATGCAAAGATATTCGAAGACGCCAGAGAAAAGGTTATGGTTTTGATGCGGGATCTTGTTATCGAAGAAAAATTTGGAGAAACAAATTATGAAACTATGGGCCGTATTTATGAGGACATCGGCGATTTTGCTTCTGCCGCCTCTGCATATGGAAAAGCCTTGCGAAAAAAAGAAGAAGATCCAAACACTTTTCTCGCGCTTGCAAATGTTTATTATCAAGAGGGACAGATTGATCGAGCTATTAAGATTTATGAGGAGCTTTTAGGTAAAGATGCAAAGAATAAAAAAATATTTTTAAATTTAGGTGCGGCATACAATAAGAAAGGTCAATTTAAAAAAGCGATTGAGTATTATAATGATGTACTTGTCTTAAGTCCCGATGATCCACGAGCATATTTTAATTTAGGGTATGTTTATGAAAATATGGGGAAAGACGAGGAGTCTATTTCATTTTATAAAAAGGTACTAGAGCTTGACCCTCTTTACGAGGGCGCGTATTATAATATAGCTAGCATTTATACAAAAAAAGGCGAGGTCGAAAAAGCCATTGATTTATATAAACGTGTAATTTCAATCAACGGACGTCATATTGATGCACTTGTGAATCTTTCGATATTGTCGTTTTATCAAAAAAATTTTGATTTGGCTCTTGAGTATTATGATAGGGCCTTTCGATTAGGGTATAATCCACCCAATCGCTATCAGAAAGCTATAGAAAAATATAGAGAAGAAGGAGAAGATGCTTTTTCTTCTTTTCAGGAGTTGCAGAATTAAGGAAATTGCGCCCGTAGCTCAGATGGATAGAGCGCGGCTCTCCTAAGGCCGGCGTGGGGGGTTCGAGTCCTCCCGGGCGCATTTTATTTTGGCAGAAAGCCAAAATAAAATAGAGCAATCGAAAATTGAGATTTGAGAAATATTTAAAAGTTTGATTGCGGTCATTTGAATGATATAGATAATTGGACAAAATTAGATATTCATTGACAAATTGTCCAGAATAAGGCATAATTTATATATGATAGCGAGAAAAGTTTCTTCAAAAATAAAGGCATATTCCAAGCAGTATCCCGTAATTCTCATTACAGGTCCGCGACAATCGGGTAAAACAACATTAGTTAAAAGCCTTTTTCCTAAGAAACTGTATGTTAACCTGGAGGATATTAGCAAAAGAGAATTCGCTAGCAATGATCCAAAGGGATTTCTTTTACAGAAAAAAGGCGGCTTGATTATTGATGAAGTTCAGAGAGTTCCTCAGTTGATGTCTTATATTCAGGTCATTGTTGACGAACAACAGACTCCCGGACAATTTATTATTACCGGCTCACAAAATATTTTATTAATGCAAAGTATATCGCAATCGTTGAGCGGAAGAGTGGCTATAGTTAATCTTCTTCCGTTTTCAATAGAAGAGTTGCGTGCAGCAAAGATAGATTATAAAAAAGCTGACTCGTATATGATTAAAGGATTTTATCCAAGAATTTACGATAAAAGTTTATCCGCGAAAGGATATTATGCGAATTATATGCAAACGTATATTGAAAGAGACGTCCGATTAATAAAAAATATTTCAGATTTAAATGCTTTTCAGACATTTGTAAAATTATGTGCGGGGCGAGTTGGTCAATTACTTAACTTATCTTCCCTTTCAGAGAGTTGCGGAATCAGCCATAATACAGCTAAGGAGTGGATTTCTGTATTGGAGGCAAGTTATATCATTTTTTTAGTGCGTCCTTATTATAAAAATTATAATAAGAGACTGGTAAAAATGCCTAAATTATATTTTTACGACGTGGGATTGTTAAATTTTTTGTTGGGTATTGAGTCAGAGAATCAATACCGTTCTCATTATCACCGAGGCAGCATTTTTGAGAATTTAATTATTTTAGAAATAAAAAAGCATTTTTTAAATCTTTGCCTGCTTAAAAATATATATTTTTGGCGTGATAAGCATGGAAGAGAAATAGATTGTTTATTTGAGAATGCAAATAGTATTACCTCTATTGAAATAAAGTCAGGGGAGACTGTTAATGAGGATTATTTTAAGGAATTAAAGTATTTCGCAAAATTATCTTCAGATACTAAGCACAAGCTATGTCTTATATATGGAGGCGGTGAAAAGCAAAAAAGATCGTATGCCTCTGTTTTTGGATGGAGATTTATTAATGCTTTGTTTGAAAAATAAGGGTTTTTTGACAAAAAATCCATATTTTAAAAAAAACCTAAAAAAACTTGACACTTTAGGGTGTTTATGGAAAAATAAATATAACTGAACCCAGAGATGACTCTAATTAAAACATGAAAGGAGGCGAGGAAAAAAATAGTTGTTGAAGATCATCGCTAACTGGGAAATTATTCGTAATAAACTAGTATTATCATAATCTAGATTTTATATAAAATGGCTGGTTAAACAATAGAATTCTTTAAGGAGGATTTTTCAATGAGAAAATATTTAATATTAGCAGTGCTGATTGTAGCCCTTATGGCTGTGCCGGCATTTGCTAGCGTACAAAATATCAAAGTTAGCGGAGACATCAAAGAGTCTTTGGTTGTCCGTCATAATTTTGATCTTGGGCTTAATGCAGTTGATGAGCAAGATCAGAACGTATTCTTATCACAAGTTCGTATTGGAATTGATGCTGATTTAACAGATAATGTTTCTGCTTGCATTTCATTACTTAACGAAAGAATATGGAACGACGATACAAACACTGATGGCGATATCGAAGTTGATCTTGCTTATGTTGAGTTAAGAGAAATGCTTTATTCTCCTTTAACTGTAACAATTGGTCGCCAAGTTTTATTTCTTGGAAATGGTTTAATTCTTGGAGATGGACCTGATAACACAACTGCTGGGCCACTATTAGGTGTCGCATCAGATCTTTCTGAGAGATCAGGACAAGATGGTATCAAGTTCGCTCTTGATTATGATCCTTTAACGATCGAAGCATTTGCATTCAAGATGAACGAAAATGATGCTGGTATTGCACGAACTGCTGAAGATGATGATGCTGATCTGTATGGTATCACAGCAGCTTACAGATTATCTGACAAGTGGAATTCTACTGTTCAAGGTTATTTTCTTGCTCAGCAGGATAACATTAAAACAAATGCTTTTGCTAAGTTAGACACAATTTATATTCCAGGCTTCTTAATCCGCACAAACCCAATTAAGGGTCTTGCTACATCTTTAGAGATGGCATGGCAAAGAGGAACAGATGCTGATGTTGCTGGCTTAGGTACTGGAAATCAGAGAAGAGAAGCAATGGCTATTCAGGTTATAGCTGATTATGTTCTTCCTTTCGAAAAATTAGCTAAGTACAATCCTATTGTTGGATTTAAATATACATACGTATCTGGTGACAGCAATCCAGGAGATGTAAACAATCCTGCTGGAGCACAATCTTCCTCAGAAGTAACCACAGCATGGAATCAGATGTATGAAGGTCAAGCAAAAGGCAAGATTTATAATGCTCTTATGAATCTTACTAACGCTCATATTTATGAGTATTCATTGGTTGCTGTACCTGTTGAAGATGTTACTGCAAAGTTAACTGTGACAAACCTTTATTTAGATAAAAAGTTTGATCAAGCAGTGCCAACAACAACATGGAGACTTAATAGAGTTAACACAGCTGCAGGTTCGCTAGTTAATGTTAATACTGGTAAAACACATCTAGGTTGGGAAATTGATACAGACTTAGTTTATGACTACACAGAAGATGTAGCTTTCAAATTAAGCACTGGATGGTTCATACCAGGTGATGTTTTCACTGGAGCTAATGATGATATAGCTTCTCAGGTGTTAACAAGTGTTGATGTTGCTTTCTAAATTTATTTAAATATAAGTTTAGTAAAAGATACCCCGCTTCTTTTGAAGCGGGGTATTTTTTTTGTTAGTTCCCGACTGAGATATTTATCAACTTAAATTGAAACGTCCTTGAAAAAAGATGAGAATATTCTTTTAAATGAGTATTTATTTGATATGATAAATGTAATAAATGAATATTTATAAAAATTTACTAAGAAATAGATCTTAAAAGTATTTAATTATGACAAAAGAAGAAATTTATGAGCACTTGGCTCAGGTGTATTTAGGCAAGCAGATAAAAGAATCAGTTCAAAAGAAAAAGAAATTTGTTGCCCCTGTTTACATGAAGACTGTATTAACATTATTAGTTTTTGGGTTAGTTTTTTATAGCCTTACCGCTTTTTTATCTCACCGAAAAGAAGATTTAAAGTCTAATATTATTTTTGCATTAAATAATTCTCCGATTCGAGTTAAATATAATCTTAAACAACCATATCCTCAGGTTACGGATTTTTCTATTAAAATTCCGCAGGTAAATATTGATAAATATAAAGCACTTAGTTTCTCGATTCGAGGACTTGAAGAAGGTTATCCGGATGTCGTTAAAATTGTTTTAAAAAATAAACGAAATGAGATTTCTTTTTTTCATATTCAAGGTGTAAAACTGAAATGGAATCGGTATAATATTCCTTTTTCGGAATTCCATAATATTACTGACTGGATGAGCTTGGATGAAGTGTCTTTTGTTTTAGAAGGATGGAATGTCGCTAAGAAAAAAGGGATTATTCTTATTGATGATGTATGTTTTTCAAAATAGGGAGACAAGAATTAAATGAAAATTATTGCGATTGCAAACCAAAAAGGTGGCTGTGGTAAAACTACGACGGCGATAAATTTAACGTCAGCACTTGCTCTAAATGGAAAAAAAGTTTTACTTGTTGATCTTGATCCGCAGGCACATGCATCGCTAGGGTTAAATATTGATTCACCGGACAGCATTTACAACGTAATTTCTAAAATTGCACCGCGAAAATTTTCTATTGAACAAATTATTATTAATATTAATAAACAGTTTGATTTGGTTCCTTCAAATGTTTTAGTAGGAACACTTGAGCAAGAATTGGCTGGTGAGATCGGACGCGAATTAAAGTTAACTGAGATTTTATCAACCGTCAGCAACCGATATGATTATATTATTATTGATTGTCCTCCGAATCTTGGATTCTTAACGATTAATGCGCTTCGTGCAAGCAGTGAGGTTATTGTTCCTGTTGAGACAAGCCGATTTTCTCTTCAAGGCGTTGATCGTTTAATTGATATTATTAATTTGCTTAAAGATAGGTTAAATCATGAGATTGTGCACAGAGTACTTGTGACAATGTTTGATTCTAGGCTACGTCATTCGTTTGCGATGCTTGATAAAATTAAGGAGAAATTCTCAGATAATTTAATTTCAACTATTGTTCATGTTAACGTTAAACTTAAGGAATCCGCTGTTTTCGGTCAGACCGTGGCGAGTTATGATAAATATTGTCGAGGAAGTAAGGATTACTTTAGCTTAGCTAAAGAGATTATTTCCACTCACAGGGAAAAAGATCTTTTGTTTAATCCTATATCTTCGAAGATGAAGGAGGTAGTAAAAGAAAAGGCAAGAGATTTTGGTTTTGCTGTATTTACTTTTCGTGCCCCAGAGGCAAAATCGGTTTATGTTGCAGGGGATTTTAATAATTGGTATGTTGATGAGTCATGCCGTATGAAACAAAATAATGACGAATGGTGTGCAAATTTGCGTCTTAAGCCCGGCGTTTATCAATATCGATTTATTGTGGACGGGAGATGGCAGGAAGACCCCTCAAATCCAAAGCGTGCTGAAAATGTTTTTGGTGATGCCAATTCTGTTGTGGAGGTTTTATAGCATGGTAAAGAATATTTCTGAGGATAAAATATTTGCGGTGATGTCCTATTTATGGATAATATGCATTATTCCTTTGATTTTCAAAAAGGATAATAAGTTTGTTTTAAATCACGGGAAACAGGGACTTGTTATTTTTGTTTGCGTTGTCTGTGTTTTTGTCGCAAGCATTCTTTTTGATTGGATTTTGCGCCCTGGACTTTTCTTGTTCGGCGTTCTGTCGGTATGGGGGATTATAGAGTCCCTCAGAGGCAATAATCTAAAAATGCCGGTTATTTCAGAAATTGCCGATAAGATCACTCTCTAGATTTAAAATTTTTATCAATTTAGGGGGATAATGCAATGTTGTTTGTTAACAATAAAAAATATGTTGATGTAACTAATTTCTCTCCGGTGTCCGATGGACCTCATAGAAAATTTACAATTAAGAAAATAAGCGCTCAAAGAGTTCTCGATACCCCTAGGACGTCTTTGAGAAAACAATCAAAGGGTTTTTTACCGGATGACTTGCGGAAACTTTTTGGGACTTTTTTTGATGTGATTAAAAGAGAAAAGAATAAGGTTGGCGGCCAGAGGAATATAAAGGAAGAGAAACCGGATAAAGTTGTCCCAAGGACAAAGATTATAAAAGAAGAGAGATCGGATAGAAGAGGTCTAAAGGTAAAGAGTGTAAAGGAAGAGCTGCTGGGTGAGGTCGTCCATTATTTTCCAAAAATCAAGGTGTGCGTTATCAAGCTTAAAAAAAGTATTTCTGTCGGGGATAGGTTGCGTATTAAGGGAAGGGATTTAAATTTTATCCAGAAAGTTTCTTCTATGCAAATTGATCATGATAATGTAAAACAAGCATTTAAGGGGCAGGAAATCGGTTTACAGGTCTCCAAAGAAGTTTGCCTTGGGTGTCAAGTTTATCGAACGGAAAAATAAAGTCGAAGATACAGGCATGATTTCAACACAAATTTGAATTAAATCTCAATCCTGTTATGGTATACTTAAGATATAGGGTTAAAAGGAGATGTCAGAGTGAAAAAAATGCATAAAGGTCAAAGCGCTATTGAATATGTTCTTTTGGCGGCTTGCGTTATTGCTGTGATGATTGTTTTTCTTTCGCCCGGAGGACGTATGCAGACAAAGGTAAACTCTACGATTATTGAGGCTGTTGGTCAGATTGGAACCATGGCAGAGCATACAAATTTTGCGACAGGAGAAACTATTCCGT
>JAOZRJ010000206.1:0-533 GCA_029931885.1 Candidatus Omnitrophota bacterium
CACGCATTCCAGAGCTTTCCAGCTGAAACACTCCAAAACTATTTGCGCGGCTTAGAAGAGCAAAAGTTTTCTTGTCTTCCAAAGAGATGTCTTCAACAGTTAAATCAACCCCACGGATTGATTTAACAAGTTTTAAAGCTTTATCAATAACGGTTAATGTTTTAAGACCTAAGAAGTCCATTTTCAAAAGACCAATTTTTGCAATACCATCCATGGCATAACCAGTAGTAATCTGATCATCACTTGTCTTAAACAATGGCACGTGCTCCGTCAAAGGCTTGTCGGAAATCACAACTCCAGCGGCATGAATCGATGCATGACGGTTTAAGCCTTCCAAAACTTTTGCAGTTTCGATAAGCTTGGCGGTTTGTTCGTCTTGATCATAAAGTTGTTGAAGCTGAGGTTCTTTTTGCAGTGCGCTTTCAATTTTAATATTAAGCTCTGCTGGAATAAGTTTTGCAATTTTATCAACATCCGAATATGGAACACTCATTACACGACCAACATCTCGAATCGCCGCGCGAGCTTGCATC
>JAOZRJ010000206.1:543-3498 GCA_029931885.1 Candidatus Omnitrophota bacterium
TGTTCCAAATGTAATAATCTGTGCAACACTATCTTTTCCATATTTATTTGTAACATATTCAATAACCTCTGGCCGGCGCTCATAGCAAAAATCAATATCAATATCAGGCATTCCGATTCGTTCTGGATTTAAAAAACGCTCAAAAAGAAGTCCATATTTTAAAGGGTCTAAATCAGTAATACCCAGCAAATAGCTAACAATACTTCCGGCGGCTGACCCTCGACCTGGACCAACGGGAATCTTATTTTGTTTCGCGAAATGAATAAAATCCCACACGATCAAGAAATAACTTACAAAACCCATTTTCTTAATAATGGTTATTTCATGATTTAATCGATCTTCAATTTCTTTTGTTTTAGCTTTATAACGTTTTTGTATTCCCTCCTCGCATAGCTCAAGAAAAAACTCTTCTCTAGTTTGTTTTGTTGGCGGATCAAATCGGGGAAGATGAATTTTATCAAAAGTTAATTCTAGGTTGCATTTTTCGGCAATCTCAAGTGTATTTTTAATAGCATCCGGACAATAACTAAACGCTTTCTTCATTTCATCCGGACTCTTAAAATAAAATTCATCCGTGGACATACGCATATGATTCGGATCATCAAGTGTTGTTTGTGTTTGAACACACAAAAGGGCCTCATGTGCTGAGGCCTGGTTTTTTTCTATATAATGCACGTCATTCGTCGCAACAAATGGAAGACCTAACTCCGCGCCAATCTTTAAGAGGCCTTCATTAACAGTCTTTTGTTCAGGAATTCCATTTTCCATAAGTTCTAAATAAAAATCTCCCTTATCGAAAATTTGGCTGAACTCATCAGCAACTTTTAAAGCGCTATTAAAACTTTCTGTTCGAAGGGTCCATGCCACTTCACCTTTAAGGCAAGCCGATGTTGCAATAAGCCCTTTAGAATACTGCCTTAAAATATCTTTATCAATTCGCGGCTTATAATAAAACCCTTCTAGATATGCCAAAGAAACAAGCTTCATCAGATTTCTGTAACCCTGTTCATCCTTGGCTAATAAAACAAGATGTGTAATACCTTTTTGCCCCCTAGTAGGAGTTCTGTCGAAACGGCTGGCAGGCGCGACATAACATTCGCAGCCGATAATCGGCTTTACGCCGAGACGAACGGCTGACTGATAAAATTTAACAGCTCCAAAAATATTTCCGTGATCTGTAATGCTAAGAGCCGGCATGTGACATTCTGCGGCCTTGTGAAGTAAATCGTTGATTCGGCAAGCACCGTCAAGAAGACTGAACTGCGTATGGACATGAAGATGGACAAAGTCAGAGTGATACATTATAAAATTTTTCGAATAATAATTCTGTTATGCAGAAATTATTCCCACTCAATCGTTGCAGGCGGCTTGGAGCTTATATCATAAACAACTCGATTAACTCCAGGAACTTCGTTGATAATACGATTAGATATTTCACCCAATAATTCTTGTGATAAAGGAACCCAATCAGCGGTCATGCCATCAAGGCTTGTAACACACCTTACCGCAATAGCGTTCTCATATGTTCTTTGGTCACCCATAACACCTACAGATTTAATAGGAAGTAGAATAGCAAAAGATTGCCAAACTTGATCATAAAGTCCAGCTTTTCTAATCTCATCAAGAACTCTCTCATCTGCTTCTCTCAAAATATTAATTCGTTCTTTGGTAACTTCACCAATAATACGAATTGCTAATCCCGGTCCAGGAAAAGGTTGGCGCTTAATAATAGAGTCTGGGACACCAAGATGTTTTCCAATTTGACGAACCTCATCTTTGAAAAGCTCACGAAATGGTTCAATTAATTTTAATTTCATTTTTTTAGGAAGCCCGCCAACATTATGATGACTTTTAATCATAGCTGAAGGCCCACCTGTCGGAGAAACAGATTCAATAACATCCGGATAAAGCGTTCCTTGTCCTAAAAAAGCAACTTTTTTACTACGGTTAGCCACCTCTTGAAAAACCTTAATGAATTCGTCTCCAATAATCTTACGTTTTTGCTCAGGATCGGTAACATTTTTTAATCGATTTAAAAATCTCTTTTGCGCATCAAAACATGTAAGATTCATTTTAAAATTATTTTTAAATGCTTTCTCAACTGACGTAACTTCATTTTTGCGTAAAACTCCATTATCAACAAAAATACAATGCAATTTCTTTCCAATAGCTTGATGAATTAAAACCGCAGCCACAGATGAATCCACGCCGCCACTTAAACCCATAACAACTTTCTTATCTCCTACGATTTCCTTAATTTCTTTAATTTTTGATTTAACAAGTTTGTCCATGGTCCAACGAGGAAGACATCCGCAAACTTGAAAAAGAAAATTTGAGAAAATCTGATGTCCTCTTTGAGTATGCACAACCTCTGGATGAAATTGAACTCCGTAAATCTTTTTTTGAGGATTCGCAATAGCTGCATTTGGAGTCGAAAGTGTATGAGCAACGGAACGAAATCCTTTTGGAAGCTTTTTAATTTCGTCGCCATGACTCATCCAAGACGTTAAGTTGCTAGGCATATTAAAGAAAATATCTTTAGGGCTATCGACAAAAAGTTCTGCACGACCATACTCTCGTTCTGTTGTCTTCTTAACTTTTCCCTCAAACATATGCGTAATCAATTGCGCACCGTAACAAATACCAAGAATAGGGATCTTTAGCTTAAAGATATCTTTACGCGGCATTGGCGCACCTTTATCATAAACGCTTAATGGACCGCCGGAAAACACAAGTCCTTTAGGATTAAGTTCTTTAATCTCATCAATCGATATATTGTAAGGAACGATTCTGCTAAAAACTTTACTTTCTCGAATCCGCCGTGCAATCAGCTGTGTATATTGTGAACCAAAATCTAAAACTAAAACGATGTCCTTATTCCTCATTACAATGTCCTCATTTCTTTTTTATTTACCCATGCCGATTTTTTGGCCAATCTGAAAAACTTTACCTTCC
>JAOZRJ010000019.1 GCA_029931885.1 Candidatus Omnitrophota bacterium
TTATTATTCTCTATCGCTGGTGATAATGATGATAGCGATGGATGGGCTTATACAAGCGCAAGTGATTTTGTTAACGGATTAGATAAAGCAGTTACGTTAGACAATCAACTTGAAACACGCAGACAAGCAGTTGCAAAGGTTTTTGGAATTGATGTTGATGCTCAGAATAACTATACCGAAGAGTACAGAGATCTACTATTCGACACAACTGGCGACAACGATGATTCTGACGGTTGGGCTTATACAACAGCAAGTGATTTTGTTAACGGATTAGATAAAGCAGTAGCTTTAGATGAAAGCCTTAATGAAAGTCATAGAATTAAGATTGAAAAAACTTATGGAATTAACCTTGAAGATCAGTCTTTTGATAACGAGGAATACCGAAATATTATATTCGCAATTACCGGTGATAATGATATTAGTGATGGCTGGGCATACACAACACCTGCAGCCTACACCAACTTTTTAGACCGTGTTAAGGGAATTATTGTTTCCGAAACAGGCAATCAGAAAAAGACATTCATCTATACAAATAAAGAAGCGCAGTTGCAAGTTGTATCTAACGGAAGAGTTGTTAGTAGAGATTCATACAAGGTAAAAGGTTCTAACGTAATTGTTTCAATTAATGGAAAGCTTTACGAAATAAGCATTGATGAGTTAAGAGCTTCAAATCTTGACTTTTATGCTGCTAAGAAAAGATATACAGGCCGTAATGTAAGGATTGAGGAGATTATATTTAATAATGAAGATGCAAGCCTTATAACAATAGAAGATACTAATTCAGGTAGAACATACCGAGAAATCGTCTCTGCAGAAATCGAACCAGGATATATGTTCTCTGGAAAAACTGTTGCCCGAGTTTACAGCATGCCGCAAATCGTCAAGGGAGAGAAAACATACGGCATTATAGTAGTTAGCCTTGATGAAACGGTTGGAGATGTTTTTGATGAAGAAACAATTGAAAGAAACGGATATTCATCCGATGCGACGGTTGAACGTATTTATTACTTTGATGAAGGATTTAATCTAAAAGAGCAGACAGGATGGATAGTTAATACAGGAGAGTATTCCTTAGAATTATTGGACAACAGCGTTATTAATTTTGATTTGATTAAACAAATTAATCTTGAAGGCAACCTTGAAAGAACTTTTGGTATTGATATGGATCAGAATGAAATAAGAATTAAGTTTGATCAGGAAGTTTTTGAGATTAAAGATATAAATGGTTCATCAACTTATGTAGCTGAAGAAGGCGAAGAAAACAATACTTATCGCGCAATTCAAAGAGTTTCTATATCTCAAGCAATCGATTATGAAGATTTATCAGAAAATTGGAGAAATGGAATTGAAGCAAGTATTAATAGTATTCAAGAAATGTTCCCGACTGCTGTTATGCCTGATGCTCATCAAGATTTGACTTGGACTCAGATTATTTCTCTTGGGCCAAATGGTGAACGCATTGATTCTTCATATCAGGCTTTCGCAGATGATGAGCAGCCGTTAATTAAAATCCATAACGGTTTAGCAGATATTGTTTTTGACTTAGGTCAGGATCGATATAGTTTACGATATGATTTAGATCCTGCCAACGCTTGGAGCAATCCATTGTCACTGTCTTATCAAATTGATGAAGATGGATGTGATGCATTGATTGTCGATTTTTATAAGAAACCAGTTATGTTTATTGAGAGACGTAATTTGGCTGATAAATTATTAGAAGGCAAGTGGCATGTCCGTGCTAGAAATGGTGCAGCTGATGTTCTCTTTAATGAAACAAATATTCCTGGTGTTGTAAACTTTGTCGGACAAATTAATTCTGTAGGAAATTTACCTGGAGATCTTAGGGTAGAGAGAAAAGAGTATTTTGAATATGAAAAAGTCAATGGCTACTCAAGAGCGTTATTAAAGGTTTTTGAGATTCCATCAGTTTCCTTAACTGAGTATATTATTCGCTCTAGCAGGTCTTCTGAAGAAAAAGAAGTTGGACGCGGTACGTTAGAAGAGATTCAATGGAGCGAAGGACTTATTCGCTCAAATAATACAGTTATTTTCTATGGTCGTGAAGAGAGTCAATTCCTAGGAAAAATTTCTAGAACTCTTTGGCGTAACTTTAACGGTGATGTTCTTATTCAAAAAGAGCAGGATGGCACACTGACGACTATTTTTGAATTTAATCACCATAATGTTGGTGCCAGATCATTTAGCATAGGATCAGATGAGAATAATCAGCCTGTTGTTAATAGACATTCATGTTATTTAGGCCGCACACCGCAAGGACTGTTTACCTTTATAATCATAGAAGGAGTTTATCAGGCAGCTGATGCTGTTAATGATAGCTTGATTACAGTTGATAATATTCATCCGGAAAATGATTATGTTGTTTTAGAAAACGCTCAGATTACTGCCCGAGGTATTAAGAATATTTCTGTTCAGCTTAAAGATGGAGAAGGAAGGCTTATGGGAGTTTTATCTGATTATCAGGGTAGCATTCCGGAGTTAATGAATTTTCTAAATCAATATCAAGCTGAGGAATCAATGAATGCTTACGGTAGAAGTATTATGAATGAATTTAGGGAGATTACTTTTATTGGTCAAAGAGGGGATATTACAACAACCAGAGAAATAAGGAGAAATTATACATTTGCAGTTAAAAGAAATGAAGAAGGAAATATTTACGAAGATTTTAAATATTATTTAACAGTAGAGGAAGATGCTATAGGTAATTTAAGTGTGGTTAACTTGAAAGAAGATGTAATAGCTTCAAGTGGTAATCCTAGAATATTTGAGACTATGGATTGCAAGGATGAACCAGTTTTAGTTGTGGCTTATGATGTAGAAGACACAAGAAGAGAAGAAAGAGGTCTTTTTGGCCGTGTGTTTAAGTTGTCAGATGGGAATTTGTTAGCAGAATATCATAATGGAACCTTAGGGGATAAAAAGCACAAGATTCTTTTCTTTGATGTTTATGGGTTTCCATGGGAGACATATGAATTAAATGAGTATAATTATTTTCAATTACCAAAGTTTGATGATGTGTTACAGGATGAAGAAGGTTCTTTAAAAGTTAAGACTACAGAACACATTGTTATGATCGTCGACCCTGAGTCTGCCAAGATAGATCCAGTATTTTTGACTAGAGATGAGAGTAGGCAATCATTACATATGTTATATGTTGTTTGGGATGTTGATGTAAGGGAAGATTTCTCAGCAAAAAGAATTCTGAATATGGATGATATGTATATTTTTGGTTCTGATGCGTTGCAAGGAAAACAGGGCCGTCGAGTAGAGTTTATTCCTGAGATGGAAGGATATATTAGCAGTCACAGTATTATTGCTAATATGGAGGATGCTTTTGCCTTTGCGGAACGTGGCGGAAATGTTTTTGTTAGGAATAATAAAATACTTGAAATAAGAAGTCAGCATAATAAGATCGCTAGTCATTATCCAGAAGGTAGCATAAAAGAATATTTTGAAACTTATGACAAAATTAATAGCAAAAATGATTTTAGAACATTATTCTTTGGTTTAAAGGTAACAGATAACTTGATATATGTTTATATTGCAACTGGTGCAGTTGGTTTTGTAGTTATTACATTTTCTGCAATTCTTGGATTATTGAGCATTACAGCGTTAATTTCTACTATTCATTTTCTAAAACTAGGAGAGACAGAAAGAGGATTAAAAGCAGAAGAAAGAATAAAAATCTTCTTTAATAATGTTTTCTGTGGTTTTCTTAAGCCAATTTTTTCTATATTGCCAAGAATTGTATTTGGTATTTTTGTAGGAGCTATGTTAGGCGGAATAGAAGGAGGAATTATTACAGGAGCTACTATAGTTGGCATAATTATTGGTGCAGCATTCATGGCTATACACCCTTTGATTATTAATGTGATTTATAAAATTTATAAGAGACATACGCACAGGACGATTAAGCGAACAATTAATCAGTATGTTGCTCAAAGATTTGATAGTTGGAAAATTAGAACAACGGCATGGATTAATCGTCATTTAATTGCTTCTGGAGGATTTAATGATTATCTAGCCAGGTTATATGATTATAATTTAGATGCTTTGATTGATCATTATTACTCTAAGAAAACAAGTGAGCATGAAGAGCATCCATCAAGGGTTGAGGTTTTGAATGCGAAAAGTGAGCTTGTATCAAGCGACGAAGAGTCAAAATATAGATTTATAGAGAAATATTTTATTAATCCGATTGCACAACTTATGTTAATTCTTGAAACTGATCAGCAAAGTATATCTACCGAATATGATAAAGGTAAACGTCCCGAAGAGTTAATAAAGTTTTATAAAGATAAAAAAGATGGAAGAATTTATTATGTCTTTAAGGATCGAGATATGAGGAGAGTTTTTGAGAATTTTATCAATGAGGAAGGCGCAGAAACAAATTTAGTTCTTGATGATCCAATAATAAAATATGGGCTTAATCGATATTTGATTTTGGAAGAGGTAGTTTTAGAAGATGGTAAGAAAGAAAAAAGGTTTGTTGTCAGAACTGGAGATAAGAAAAAGTTAGAATCTTTACAACCGGAAGGAAAACGATCAGGTGATGTTGTAGAAGATATCTTAATGGACATGAAAGTAGCGCAAGCAAAAAGATATGCAGAAGAAGGGCTGAAGCAGCCTTATTATCCAGTGGAACTAAACAGATTGGTTGAGATAGGCTTTGCTGTTATAACTTTAGCCTTTTTATTATCTGGGTTGTTTATAATTTTCTCCGGAATAACCAGTTCACTCTTCACTGTAAAAATATTGGGAGATCTTTCCTTGAGAACGTGTTTATTTTCTGGAGGAGTAATGATATTCTTTGCGGCTAAGATTCGGGGATTAAGAAAATTTGCTGTATTTCATATTGTTGATTGGTCGAGAGCTCTTCTTAGGATATTGGTTACAAGAGAGAATTATAAAGGTGATGTAATAATAAAGAAAGATTTTCAGAAAGTAGGATTTTCTGATAGCGAGATAGACAAATTATGGAAAAAATTAGAAAAAAGGAAAATAATAAAAGAAGAAATAAGAGATAGTTATATTAAGCAACAAGAGAATATAGTTGGAGTTGTTCAAGATGTCTTTGAGGCGTTATTTGAATCAGATCAGCATTCAACTGAATATGACAAGAAATTAGAAGAATTTAGAAGAGAATTAGATGAAAATGAAGAGACTTCTAAGAAAATTTACGATATTTTGAGAATGAAATATTCACGAGCAAAGCAAATAGCTATTAAAAAGAATTTTTTTAAACAATACTATACTTGGTTGTTTTATTCAAATGTCATTATCTGGTCTGCAGGTATTTTCTTTGCTGGACCAGCATTGCCTGTATTTGCATGGATTCCAGGTATATTTCTGTTAATACTTACTACTCGAGAATCTATTAGAAGCTGGTGGTATTTGTTTACAGAAGCTGCGACAAGATCAATTCAAAAGAATCAGAAATGGTTTGCGTATAAAAAGTATTCAGATATAGATAAAAAAGGTTTGGGATATATCAGAGAAAGTCGTCTACTTGGAAGAATGTATAAGAATGTTCTTATTGAAGATACTTTGTTAGCTCGTCATTTTATTACGGAAGAACAAGCTCTTCTATTGAAAAAAGTTGTTAATCAATCAGGAAGCAAAATGCCCAAGATTGTTCCAGGATTGAGTCTTCATGCAGAGATAGAAATTGTTCAGTGGTTTAATCTGGTTGTTATGTCAGTAGCAATTGAAAAGGGAAGCCTTGAGCGATTAGAAAGAAAGCTTTTAACGGATTATCCTCTTAGAAAAATGATGCCTTCGGTATTTAAAGGAACGGGAAAGGGGAGAATTCTTCCTCTTATTGATTTTCTAGATGCGACAAAACATAGAAAGTCAGGAAAATTTGTTAATTCAGGTTTTGGATTATTTAAAACTGAATTTAAGAAATTATGGGAAATATATCTTGAAAAAGAATGGAAAAAAGTTTTGCAAGACAAAGGAATGAGCGAAGATGTAATAAAGGACGTTTTTAAAGAAATAAAAGATAAGCATTTAACCTTAAGAGATACAGTTGATATTTTGTTGCTTGCAGAAAAGATAAGCGATAAAAAAGAAAGGGTTAAGATAATAAAGAAATTGCGAGAGGCAAAGCAATATGATGAAAAGATTGAAGAACAAATAGAACAGTTGCAAAGAGACAAGGATAAAATTATATCTAAGGGTCAAAAAGAGGCTACAGATCTTAAAGATAGTGAGACGTTAAAAGGCAGAGAGCTTAATGAAAGAATTGATGAGATTAATGACAGGCTTGTAAGAGAAACAGATAAGATAGCAGAAAAGATTCTTAACCTTGAAGCGCAATTTGGCATGACTATTCTTTCAATAGCATTACTTGGCAAAGAAAATCCATCTGACAAAGATAAAGCAGATATTGCAAGAAGACGTAAAGAAATAAAAATGAAAATTATTATAGAATGGATAATGTTTAGGTCTGATGGATATTTAAAGACTCTTAAAAATGCTGAGTTAGCAGCTGAGGCAACTTACAGGGTAGTTTTGGTAGAGAAAGCAATAGCAGAAAAGCTTGCTACGCCTGAGGATGCCGAGAACGAGCTTGCAAAGGTTTGGAAAACAATACTTTCCGAGTCTGTCCGAGGTAGAATTGAAAGAAGAAAGGCACTTAAAGAAAGAAGTGTTAGAGAAGAAGGAAAGAAAAAGGGATGGAGTGAAGAAATAATTAAGGAAAAGATATCCAAAATTTCAGAGGAAAAAGAAGATCCAAAAGAGATGTTGGCGAATCTTGTTCGCGCGAGAATTATATTTAGAAAAAGGAAACAAATAGAGAAACAGGGAAAAGAAGAGAAATGGAACAAGGAAGAAATTGAGCAAAAAATAAGTATGATGGAAGAAAAGGTTAATGGCATAGAAAGCGAGAAATTAGATGATAATCTTCCAGAAGATGCAGAGAAATTTTATGAAGAGCTTGGTTTAGCCGAGTATTTACAGTTTGTTCATGTTCATATTGGTATTGACCCTGATAATGAGGAAGGTAATTGGGGCGGAGATGAAGCTATTAGTTTGATGGAAAACTTTGTTGAAGGTGAAGGCAAAGATTATGTTTTCAATAGGTCAGGAAGTAAGATTATTATGTCTGTGCATGACCAGAAAGAGCCAGATATTATGCCAGAAACTGGTGCAGAATATAATTATGATAAAGAGAATGGAAAGAAATGGAAAATTAAGACTGATAAGTGGTCTATAACTTATAGATTTATTGAACCTTACTTGTCAGATAGAGGGTGGGAAGATGCAATGATCTTTAATCTTGATAGAGACCAGTTTTTCTGGCCTTCTCATTGGTTTTTACTTCCAATTATTAATACTCAAATGCAAGATGATGAAACATTGGGTGGATTTATGACCAGGTTGATTGATACAGTTGGTTATGTTGGCCCTGTTGCGGCTGATCATAAGGTTGCTGAAGATGTATGGAACACTCGAATTCTCCCTGCAGAAAGTATGATAGGAACACACGCCTTCTACGGCCCAGGTATTGTTCGTTGGAAAGTTATGAAAAAATGGGGCGCTATGATTAGTAATATTGAAGATACTGGCGCTGCGCATGAAGCTCAAATGGCTGGATATAGAATGGAGTCTACTCCACATATTTTGTTTGGTAGGCCTCGCGAAATGCTTCAAGGTTCAATTCTTGCATTTCAGATGAGATTTGGTGGACTTGTTTTAGATGAGTTTAGAACAACACATTTCCAAAGAGTAATGCTAACAGATCAGCTTCATTGGACAGAGAAGTTAACATTATTTGAGAATTTTGATTTTTACTTTAATAAACCGTTGGTTCCAATTTATAACTTATTAATCTTTCTTTTTGCTATGTTTTTACCATTTGCTTCTTTTAGTTATTTGGCATTTCCTTTATTCTTTGTTATTCTTCAGTATGTTATGGCTGAGGCGATTACTGCAGGAGGTGTTAGATTATTTACAAGTCAATATGGATTATTAAAAGGTATTTTAATGTATTCTAAGAGAATGTGGAGTTTGGTATTTACATTTGGCGTTTTGATTCCTTTACATGATTTTAAGACAAGAGATGCTTTAGAGGGAACTGCGGGTCTTTTTGAAGGCGGCATTAAGGAAATTTGGTATCCAACTTTTACATTTGAAGAGCTTTATAACAAATATAGATTATCAATAGAATGGGGTGTTTCTCTTCTTATTATAATGCTTTTTACTCCTGCGCATCCTTTAGCAATCGCAGGACAATGGTTTTTCTATCTTCTTCCTTTTGTTTGGATATTTGGCGGTTTTATGAAAAATGGTTTTTCAAGAAAAGGTATCAATATTAGTATAATATCCACCCTTGCTTTGTATTTGGCGAGCCCATTGTCTTTTATGCAAATTATTCCTCTTTCATTATTATTAGCAATTCCTTGGGTGATTACATTTGTAGCTGTGGCTATAAAAGAAGTGTTTATAAAAGCAGAATCGTTCTCAAAATCTCTTGAAAATATTTATGATTATTATGTTAAAGATAAGTTTATTAAAGGTGTTACTCATGGTATTCTTGCAGGATTATTTACAGTTTTTGAGCTTACCCTTAAAGTTTTATTTATTGATGTTTCGGGTGAGGGAATATTTGAATGGTTTTCTAAAACTAGAAAGGGAAAAGAAAGCAAGGCAGACAAAGATGGATTATCTTTAGGAGAGTTTTATCAAGGGGTTAATCCTGGAAGAGTTAAAAATAAAGAAAAAGTGGAAGACAAAGCAAAGTTTGATAGCGCGGAGAAAAGAAATATATTTAAAACTTATGCAAGAATTTATGCTGTTTTTATTTGGGCAATAGCTGTTACTTTGGCAGTTGCAAGAATATTTGGTTTTACAGCTGTTATTGCTACGATAAATTCATTTTTTGTTATTATCCCCGCAGTTGTTGTATTTGGAGTGTTTATTGGTATAAATACTAATCGTATTAAGAAGGGGTCAAGGGCTGAATATCAAAAAGGTATAATAGTTGAAAAAACCAATTGGATAAAAGCTTTCAGGCTTAGTATAGCTTATAGTGTAATCGTTGTTATATATTTTCTAAGTGATTTATCCAGTGAATTCCGCCATAAGTTGTCGCAAGGCGAGAAATTAAAACGTTCAGAGGAAGCAAAGAAAGGTATGAAAGTAAGGAAGAAATTTTCGTCTTCTTCTAGTTCGATCAATATAGAAAAAGGAATATCAGCAAAACAACAGTCAAGCACTCCGACCCTTGCTCAAATTATTGAGCGTTTACGAAGCATTGATTTACGTAAGATTGTTTCAACAAAGAAATTCGCCCTTTACTCAGGCCCTCCAGGAGGAGGAAAAGGAGAAATTTGGACACGCTTTGAAGAAAGATATTCTGACATCATCAGCAAATTCGTTTTATTCCACACACGCCCAATCCGACCAACTGAAACTCAAAATAAGAATTATTATTTTAGAACACCACAGCATTTAGAGGCTCTTAAGGCTGAAGGCAAGATTCTCGTTACCTTAGTTAATAATCAACCACAAGGTCTTGCTCTTGTAACATTTGAAGATACCTATATAGATCCAGTAACAGGTGCAACTCATACAGTTACTGTTAAAGGATTAGATAAAGTCTTTTCAGGAGACAAGATGGTTGTTCTAGAAGGCGGACTTGGATGGTTTGAAGAGCTTAACGCTCAATATGGAGAAGATCTTGCATCTATCTTTATTAGCCCATTCTCTGACGAAGAGCTTGCTGAAATGTCTAAAGATCCAGAATTCTATATCATCGCTTATGAAACAGCTAAACGTATTCATAAAAGAGAAGCTACTCTTAATCAGATAACAAAACATAAGAATTTTGTTGAACGAGCTCAAGAAGCAGCTGTTCAGGTTAAGAGACGACATGAATATGGTAAGGTTTTAACGAATTCTTTTAAAGAAACACCAGAGGAAATTAATGAACAGCTTGAACAATTAACAGATAATTTTGCTATGGCAGTCTTTGGCCCATTGGCAGAGAGCTTAGGACTCGACGTTAATGAAAAGACTACTCCAGCTGAACTTTATGAATTCTTAAGATCTTCTCATCTTCAAGAAATGAGATCTTTAGCAAAATTCGCCCTTTACTCAGGCCCTCCAGGAGGAGGAAAAGGAGAAGTTTGGATACGCTTCCAAGAAAGATATTCTGATATTATAAGCAAATTCGTTTTATTCCATACACGCCCAATTCGTCCGGGTGAAATTCAAGATGAAAATTATTATTTTAGGACACCACAGCATTTAGAAAAACTTAAAGCTGAAGGTAAGATCATTACTACTTTGGTTAATAATCAACCACAGGGTCTTGCTCTTGTTACCTTTGAAGATACTTATATAGATCCAGTAACAGGTGCAATGAAGAAAGTTATTGTTAAAGGATTAGATAAGGTCTTTGAGGGAGACAAGATGGTTGTCTTAGAAGGCGGCCTTGGATGGTTCGAGGAGCTTAGCGCACAATATGGTGAAGATCTTGCATCTATCTTTATTAGCCCATTCTCTGACGAAGAGCTTGCTGAAATGTCTAAAGATCCAGAATTCTATATCATCGCTTATGAAACAGCTAAACGTATTCATAAAAGAGAAGCTACTCTTAATCAGATAACAAAACATAAGAATTTTGTTGAACGAGCTCAAGAAGCAGCTGTTCAGGTTAAGAGGCGACATGAATATGGTAAGGTCTTAGTTAATACATTTCAGGATTCAAAAGAAGCTTTTGGGCGGCACATGGAATATCTTACTGATGAGTTTGCTCTAGAAGTATTCGGAAATGTTTATGAAGAAATTGAAGAAGTAATCCTTTCTATTGAAAGCATGATTGAAAACAGTAAAAAAGGAAAGCAACTTTTAGGATTCTTTAATAATGATATTAAAAGATTAATTAGCAAATTAGAGGATTGGCGAAAAGAATATAAAGTTAAGCTTCGTAGGGATATAGACCTAGAAAGCTTAGTGGATGAGGAATATTTAAGAATTGTTGATGAGCAAGGTCGATCAACAGGCTTGATCAAGCCGCGTGCGCTTGTTCACCATGATGGCGATTTACACAGAGATGTAAGAATCCTAATTGTTAATAACGAAGGCAAACTTCTTGTTCAGAAGCGAGCTGATGATAAGGATGTTGAGCCGGGATGTTATGCTGAATCTGTTGGTGGGCATTTGCAGTTAAGCGAAAATTATTTAGCTGCGGCATTAAGAGAGATTAAGGAGGAAATAGGGCTAGGAGATGTTCATCGCGAGAGATTATTTAAGATAGGAATTTTTGAAGATCATTTACAAACTGAAGATTATTCTAATAACAGCTTTTATACGCTATATGCCTATCTAATTTTTCCTGCAGAGCAAGAAATTCTTGTTATTAATGAAGAAGATGGGATTATCTCAGATCAGTCTAAATTTGTATCATTACATAGCACGCGAGAGAATATTTTTTATCATCCTCGAAAATATACAAGATCGTTAGCAAGAGCTTTGATCAGTGATGCTATTTTTGCTTTCCTTTCGGATCATATCTATAAAGAATTTCAAGAAAAACAAGATTTAGCAAAGCGTTTAGCACAAGGAATGCTTACTGATGAAGAGATTCTGATGATGCCTCCGGATATGATGGCTGACATATTACGATTAATAAACTTAGAAGAATATGATTTGCAACAAAAAATGCTTTTGTTCTCTGCTGCTCCAGGCTCAGGCAAGGGAACAATTATGGAGATAGGGTTAAAAGGAAATGGAGCTCCATATAGTGATTTAGTTCAGAAATTAATGCTTCATCATACTCGAAAAGCACGTGCTGGAGAAGTAGACGGAAAACATTATCATTTTGGATATCATGATGTTGGCAAGAAAACAAATCGATTAATTGTTTTATCGAAAGCGAATAAAGACGGCCAGATTTATATTTATGTTGCTTATATTAATAAACAGTTACAAGGACTAGCAAAAGAAGATTTTATTGAAGAGGTAATTTTACATAAAGCAGATGAGCCTGTCGAAATAGTGATAGAGGAAGATGAAATTGTCAGAGAGAAAAAGAATGTGATTGTGGTAAAGCGTAAAATCAAAGGATTAGCATCGGCCTTTAAAGACGGAAAAATAACGGTTCTTGAGGGAGGTTATAGTTGGTTTAAAACTATAGCAGAAGACAATGATGATATTTTCACAATATTCTTAGCTTCTTTGGATCCGCATCATGTGAGATTAAGAGGAATAAATCAAAAGATTATTAATCAAGAGTTTCAGGATCCATTTGAAAGATTTGTCGCATACGCATTAGTAAATAATATGCGTAAAATTGAAGGAGAAGAAAAGATTGATTTACGGCATGAAGAAAAGCTAGCTGAACTTAAAAATGCTGTAAGAGTATGGTTTGACGAGTATGGTGAAAAACTTTCAGTTCCTGAAAAACAAAGTCAAATTGTTGGGTCTTTAGGTCGTAATGGAGCCGACCAAATTGAGGCCCTTCAAGAGAATGCAAAGCTTATTGAATCCCCACGATTTATTAAAGAAATAAACCGATTATTAAAGAAATATTTCCATCATACTTTTAAAATCAAAGGAGATAGCGAACATTTGGCCCGTGCCTTGGCTTATGAAGTTCAGATGAAATTAGCCAGAGATGTTAAAAGAGGAGATACTTCTTTTAAGCTTGAAGTTCCGGATGAAAAAACAGAAAGATTTGCTAATTTTAATAAGTCTCAAGATATGTTTAATCGTGTTATTGAGGGTGTTGTTCAAATAATGCTTATGCGTGAATATGAGAGATCCGGCAAAGGAGCTATCATATTAAATCCTTTTGTTTGGAGCGGCGAAGATCAAGAGATTAGAAACACGATTAGGAATGCTGCCGATCAGTTTTGTGAATGTTATTTTACATATTTAATCCGAGCTATTAATAATTCCAATAATCATGATAAGACAAGTTCGCCGCTATCAACAACGTCTTCTTCTATCCGTGGCAGGAAGATAAAGATTTCGATAGCGGCTTTTCTTTTAG
>JAOZRJ010000207.1 GCA_029931885.1 Candidatus Omnitrophota bacterium
TCAACTATTTTAGGTAGTAAATATGTTGATGATTACATTCGAGGATGGGGCATGGATAAATGGGAAGAAAATATTCTATTTATCAAAACTCTAACGGTTGATGCACTTGCCAGACGCACAATTGATAATGAATCAATATATTTTGATACAGGCCTTGAATTGAAATGTTATTTTGCAGCTGAAGGTTATGAAAAAGCGCTTAAATCTCTAGGCAATAGTGAAGCTATTATAAAAGCAAATATTGAAGAAAAAGAAGCTATAACAAAAAGAATTGGAGAAGAAACTAAGAGACTAAGAGCTGAAGCAAGATATCAAAGAATTAAAGGAACGGTATACTTAGCATTAAAAATATTTGGAGCGTTAACAGCTTTATTTATGTTTATTAGTATTGTTGTGGGTATTATTAAAAACAAATTAAAAGCAAAAAAAGAAGATAATTCAACAACTCTTCATGGAACAGGCATTCCTGTTTTCTTAGCAGGAATATTAGGAGGATTAACGAATAAAGAATTCTTCTTAAGCATTATATTGGGTGTTGTTCTTGCCTATATTGTTGTTAAGATTCTGAGGAGAATGCATATTGAAAAAGACATTAAAACCGCAGTTATTTCCATCTATTCTTATTTTCTTAAGAGAAATGAATCGTATCAATGGATTATTACTTTATACGAAGAGAATCTTAAAAGAGAATTTTTAAATTGGAAAACACTATATTTTGAACGAAGAAGTACCTTCCCAACCATTATTGAGCAATTTAAATATTTCCTCTATTTTGCAACATATCTTAAACCGGAGCACATTGTTCTTGATCAGGATATTGTTAAAAGATTGCTTAATAAGTCTGTGTTAAAACATGACCAATTGAAAGAAAGTGAGAAGGAATTTATCGCAGAATATTCACACGCGCTATTAAATCAAACATCACGAACGAATGAAGCCAAGGCTAAGTTCGTATCGGATGCAATTTTATTAACTGCTTTTATGAAGATTAGCAAAATACAGAAGCTGATGAGAAGCCCGCTTGTTCAAGAAATATTGTCAAGTAAACCAATATATGTTGACTGTACAAAGATCATTAAAAAGGATCAAACATGGCAAGCAGAGATAGTTCTTAAATATAAACATTTTAGACGAAGCTTCTTTAAAGATGTGTTAAAAGCGTTTAAAAATGATGTAACTGTTATTTGGTTGGATAAATATGAGAAAGAAGATAAACGAGTTTTTAGATTCGGCATTGAAGGAAAAACAAAGAAAGACATATTGAATGCTGTTAAAAAAGTTAAATATACTCCAGATGTCGAAGATTTAGATTATGAAAATATCAGTACGGATGTAGGGTTATTAGAATATTCTATTGATAATTATCAAGGTAATCTTTATAAGGCGATAAGGATTCATGAAGACCTTAACATAAGAATGAAGTCATTGCAGCCTCCTAAGATCAGAAAAGAAGGTAAACCTGTTCAGTTTATTTTTGAAGTTCAAGTGCCTAAGCAATATTCGGCAAGTAAAATGAAGGAAATATTACAAGAAGCCTTAAAGAATGTTGTTTCATCAGATCCTGATTATTCTTCTATTCATTTTGTTGAGAAAACAATGGCAGAAAGCTTATTATTTGATTTGATCAAAGATCTAGAATTAACTTTTGAAGATGACGAAATTGATCTATGTAGAAAAGCTTTTGAAATTGTTTCACGCAAAAGTATTAGTAAGTCTCGAAAAGACCGCAAAAGCTCTACAATTAGCCATTTTACTGACATTGTTAAGATGCTTGTGTTGGAAGTAGGAATAAGAAGAAAAGATATTCTGTTGCCTGTTATGCTGCATGACTCTATAGAAGACAAAGATGCAACTTTTGAAGAGCTTAATGAGATTTTCGATGAAGAAATAGCAGGAATCGTTTCGATCTTAACAAGAACAGAACAAAAGGAATTTGGTGGAGAAAAGAGATATTTTAAATGTATTTTAAACAGTTATATCGATTATAGGCAAAAAGCTATTCTTGTAAAAATTGCAGATCGAATTCATAGTTTAAGAACATTGGATACTGGGGATGAAGCCTTTGCAAGGAGATTGTTCTTCACAACAAAATATTTATTTATTAATACATTTATTAAGGGAATCAATTTGGATGAAATTCCTGATGATGAAATCAGAACTTATATTGAAAAGCTTATTAGAATTTTAGAAAAAGAATTAGGAAAAGTAGGGTTTTTACGCGGATATGTTGATGCAAAAGGAAATATTAAATTAAAGCATTATGCATTGTATCTAATTAATCAAGTTAAGAGACATGTTGATTTCTTATTTAATGCCGGGATGAAATGGGCAGGATCTTTATTGAAAAAAGGTTCTAAGGGTAAAAAAGGAAATGATTCGATTCTTTATTCAGCAGTTATTCCTATTGCTCCGATTTATTTGGCAGGATTTGGAAGCGATTCGACTTCCTTAAAGATAGCTTTTTATATAGTAGTAACTTTTGTAGTCTTGAAGTTTATTACTAAATATTTAGGGCGCATGGTTTTAAGCCCTAAATTTTATAATGTATTTTTGAAAACAAAGGCGACAGCATGTATCTTTATGGTATTTGCGGCTGGAATTGCGGTAATTGCATTAACTTTGAATATTTTACAAGGCATGCTAGTTTACGGTTCAGGAAACTTAAAAGATACAACTAAAAATAAAGTTAATCATATTCGAAAGACAAGAAATTCTAAGAAAAATTATCCATTATTGGTTCCAGATAATACTGAAGCTTCAATGTTTTGTGGTTTTACATTGGAAAGAAAAGATGAATTGGATTCAAGATTAGAAGCTTTAAAGGCAGTAGTTAAAGAGCGCGGACCACCGGCACTTTATAAGAAATTAGTCAAAGCATTAGAAACAGTTGAATTTGTAGTTATTGCAGATAATGATTTTGTTCATGGTTATATTGCAGAAGTTGATACAGATAAGAAAATTGTTTATATCCATCCTTATTTCTTCTCAATGACATTTGAAAAACTTTTAGGGAATGAAGTTAATGCAAAGAGAGTGGAAATCCTCTACCACGAAGTAGTTAGTCATATTATCAAAGGCCTATCTGATGAAAACAATCAAGCTATGAAAGATACAGAAGCTTTTGTAGACCCATTTAGAGGAATATCTTTATACGGAAAAATTGGAGAGGTTCTTTTAACTTTGAAGAAGAATCAAGAGTTATTTAAAGACGTTGGAATTTATATTAATGCACTTCACCCTGAGACGCTTAATGTATTGGTTATTTTAGGATATATTACTCCTGTTGAAGGTGAATCTGAATGGTACAGCATGGGTGATCAAATTTATTCAACATCTGAAGAAGTGATCAAATCGATGGCTGAATTAAATATGTTTAAAACACGTGGAGTATTTGAACGTTTATATGTGATCGTTGAAAAGTTGATTGCTCGTGGTACGAAGATGAAGATGGATATTACTTTAGA
>JAOZRJ010000208.1 GCA_029931885.1 Candidatus Omnitrophota bacterium
AGCTCAATATTTGAATATCGAAGTTACAAAAATTTTAGAGGATTATGCACCGGAAGAGATTCCTGACCCGACTTCATTTCATCCCGGAAAAACTCTTTGGGATGGAGATGAGTCACCTATTTTTACTCCTAATGTTGTTAGAAATATTATAAAAGTAGTTGCAATTTTATTTGTCTTATTCATTCTAATCCGAATAACGGGATGTATTTTTACTAATAAATCAAAGGCGAGCACTTCAAAGACATCTCGTCAGTCAAAAGTTGAAAAAAAGAAGAAAACAAAGAAAAAAAAAGTTGTTCCTATTGTTAAAAAAGCTCGAGTAAAAACAAGTAAACCAAAATTAGAAAAGATTTCAAAGGCAAGCCCAGTAAAAAATTCTGTTAATCTTGTTGTAAAGGCAAAGGCAAGTAGCTGGATGAGGGTTAAGCTTGACGGAGTCGAAGTATTTAGATCTTCTTTACCGAGGGGATCTGTTGAGAACTGGGGTGCAAAAAAGAGTATCGAGATATCTGGAAAAAATTTAAGTCATCTCGAATTAGAGCTAAATGGAACCCCTATTAAATCTTTAGGCGATGATGCTCGCCGAATAAGAAGCATAACTGTGACGCCTAATGGATTTAAAGTTAAGCAGTAAATTCGTTTATAAAATATATCGTGGAATTTTCTAGCCCTTCATTTATTAATCAAATTTCAAAATCATCACGTGTTGCCTTAATCAATTTGGGGTGTGCTCGCAATCTTTGCGATGCCCAGGTTATTTTGGGGAAATTAAAGGCCAAAGGACATTCAATTTGCAACATCAATAAATCCGATGTCGTTATTTTAAATACATGTGCATTTATTGAAGAAGCAAAAAAAGAAACTATTGATACAATTTTGGATTTAATTGAATTAAAGAAGAAAGGAAAGATTAAGAAAATTGTTGTTTTAGGATGTTTCCCCCAGCGCTATCCGAAGGAAGTTCGAAAAGAATTTAAAGAAATTGATGTTATCGGGGGAATATTGCCATTATCAAAATCTGAAAATTCATCAGGATTTCTTTTGACTCCAAAATCATATGGGTATTTAAAGATTTGCGAAAGCTGTTATCATCATTGTAGTTTTTGTGCGATACCGAAAATAAAGGGGAAGTTTTCATCTCGTTTAATAAAAGCTATCGTCGAGGAGGCTAAAATTCTTGATAATAAGAATATTCATGAGATTGATATTATTGGCCAAGACATAACGGCATATGGACTTGATGTTTATAAGAAGAAGTCCTTAGTTTCGCTTTTAAGATCTCTTATTAAGGAAACAAAGAATGTTCGATGGTTTCGTCTTTTATATTCCTTTCCAGCGCATATCACAAAAGACCTTTTAAGATTTATTTCTCAAGAAAAAAGAATGTGCAAATATATTGATGTTCCTCTTCAGCATATTAATGATCGAATTTTAAAAAGTATGGACCGAAAGTTTTCAAAAACGAAAACGATTTCATTAATTAAAAAGATAAGGAGATTGATACCAGAATGTTGTCTTCGAACATCGTTTATTGTCGGATATCCCGGAGAAACAGAAAAGGAATTTAAAGAGCTGTATTCATTTATCAAGGAGTTTCAATTTGATCGCGTTGGCGTTTTTACGTATTCTAAAGAGGAAGGAACGCGTGCAGCCTTATTACCTGATCAGATTTCAGAAAATGTAAAGCAGCAGCGTTATGAAAAACTTATGGATTTGCAGCAAACTATTTCTACAAAGAAACTTAAAAAGCTTGTTGGCAGAACAATTGACATTGTTGTTGATGAAAAGTCTAAAAAAGAAAAATCATTATATGTCGGACGCAGTGAATATGACGCGCCTGAGGTAGACGGCATTGTTTATGTTCGTACAAAAAAAGCTCTCAAAGTCGGAGATTATATAAGGGTTGAAATTATTGATAGTTATGAGTATGATTTATTAGGTAAATTTAAAGCATTAATTAAAAGGAAAAAATGAATCTTCCAAACAAGCTTACGATTTCTCGAATAGTTTTAACTGTTTTGTTTGTGTTTTGCATACGACAAGAAGGGTTGAATTTTGCTATTTTTGCAACTGTTATTTTTATTTTGGCGTCACTGACGGATTATTTCGACGGGTATTTTGCTAAAAAATATAATTTAATTAGTGATTTCGGGAAGCTGATGGATCCGATTGCTGATAAGTTCTTAATGCTTGCGGCATTTTTAGCTTTTGTCCGCATGCACGTCATTGATGAGTGGGCTGTTATGCTTATTTTGGGAAGAGAGATCGCTGTAACAGGTTTACGTTTTTTTGCTTTAACGAAACAAAAAGTCCTTGCCGCAGAAAAGGGGGGGAAGCATAAAACCGTTTCACAGGTGGTGGCGATTTTTATTATTTTAGGCTTTATTATTTTTAAACGATCGGCCATTATCGTTTTTGGTTGGTCTGGAGAAATTGAGTTTTGGTGGGAAGTAGGAATTAATGTTGCAATGCTTGTTACTGTTATCTTAACTTTAACTTCCGGGATTTCATATTTTTGGAGAAATCGTAAGCTAATACACGAAGAATAATTTTATTTATGACAAAAAATTTTATTAAATTAATTTCAACATTTTTTTACATCGGATATTGTCCGATTGCTCCTGGAAGCGTGGCAAGTTTTGCAGGAATGCTTTTGGCGATTGGATTTCTAGATCAGATATGGGTTTATTCTTTAATTTTAATAATTTTAACAGTGCTAGGTTTTTTAACCGCCGGAAAAACGGAAAAAATATTAAATGAGGATGATCCGTCTTGTGTTGTTATTGATGAAGTTGTGGGAATCATGATTGCTTGTTTTATGTTGCCACTTGACATATCTGTTTTGATTACGGCTTTCTTTTTGTTTCGAGCATTTGATATGTTCAAAATTTATCCAGCAAGCTATTTTGAAAAGAAACACGGTAGTTTTGGTATTATGATGGATGACGTGGCGGCTGGAGTTTATGCAAACATTGTCGTGCGTAGCGTACTTTTAATTTTAAAGATGTATAATTAATTTATTATCAAGAAAAGGGGACTATATGAGATCATCAAATCCTGCTATGAATCCTGCGATATTAAACAAGCTTCAGTCGGGTGGAGCGCAAGGAACCATGACAATCCAGGGAGCGGTTAATAAAACGTTTATTTTGTTGTTTTTAGTTTTGATGACTGCATCCTGGGCATGGGGAAAGTTTTTTCAGCCCGTTCAAATGTTCGGAGATAAAACTTCTTTTTCTATGCCTGCTGGTTCAGGAGCTGCGATAATTATTTGCGGTATTCTTGGTTTTATTGTAGCGCTTGTGACAATTTTTAAAAAAGAATGGTCGGGCCTAACGGCTCCGGCTTATGCTTTGCTAGAGGGGGTTGTTTTAGGTGCGCTTTCTGCAATTTTTGAAATGCAATATCCCGGTATCGTTATTCAGGCAGTTGCCTTAACTTTCGGAACTTTATTTGC
>JAOZRJ010000020.1 GCA_029931885.1 Candidatus Omnitrophota bacterium
TGTTCAAAACACGTTTGCCCGAATAATGCGGCCTGCTGATCTCCGGCAATACCCGAAATCGGAATACCTTGCGGCAGTCTGCCGATTTTTACGGTGTGACCAAATATCCCTGAAGAAGGTTTAACTTCAGGCAACATTACCTTAGGGATTCCAAACTTCTTTAAAAGCCCGTCATCCCATTTAAGTTTTTCAATATTAAAAATCATTGTTCGTGAGGCGTTGGTATAATCAGTCGCGTGTGCATATCCGCCGGTTAATTTCCACAAAATCCACGAATCAGTTGTGCCAAAAAGAAGTCTTCCCTTCTTTGCCTTTGCCAATGCGCCTTTAACATTTTTTAATATCCATTCAATTTTAGTTGCCGAGAAATACGCATCAACAGGAAGCCCGGTACGCTTTTTTATAAGAGCAACCGTTTTTCTGTCCTTCTTTAAATGATTACATCGCTCGGCTGTGCGCCGGCATTGCCAGACAATACCGCGGTAAACAGGTCGGCCTGTTTTTTTATCCCAAACAACAGTTGTTTCCCTCTGGTTTGTAATGCCGATAGCCGCTATAGAATTTTTAGGAATCTTTCGAAGAACTTTTTGAATAGAATTGTTAACGCTTTTATATATCTCTTGAGGATTATGCTCAACCCAGCCGGGCTTTGGAAAATACTGAGGAAACTCTTCGTAGGCACTGGCCTTAATTTTTCCGAGCTTATCGTAGGCAACCGCTCTGCTTCCAGTAGTGCCTTGGTCTATTGAAAGGATAAACATGATTTATTCTAGCAACTTGTGAATGGCGTGTCTAGGGATAGAGGATAAAAAAATGGCTGGTCTTACAAATAACACGTGTCCGTATCATCACAGTTTATTTAATCTTAGCAACATCATCTTCAAAAATAATACGTTTAAGTTTATACAGCGATCCTAAGGCCATCTTATATTTTTTCTTGCTCACGCCAAACAACTCATAAATAATCTCAGGCGAACTTTTATCTGTAACTTTTAGCACTCCACCTTCTTTGTTGATCTTGGCGATAATTTTCTCCTCAAGAGCATCCATTTTCTGGTATCCCTGCGGCTGTAAGCTTACATCAATTCTTCCATCTACGCGAATTTTTTTAATAAAACCTTCAATCTTCTGGCCATACTCAAGATTCCGAAACACTTCATTGTGATAAAGCAGTCCCCAATGCGAATAATTAATAATGACATTGTATCCAAGCTCTGTTTGATTACAAATTACAAGATCAACTTTCTCGTTCTCTTTAAAAGTCGCAGGCGTCTGATCCAAGAAAGCATCCAACTTTGACGACGCTGCCAAACGATCATGTTTTTCATCTTTATAAATACGCACAACGTAAGGCACGCCTTCTTCCATAGCCTCCTGTTGCTCACTAAAAGGAACAAATAAATCCTTAGGCAGCCCCCATTCTAAAAACGCGCCTATATCTAAAACATCAAGTACTTTAAGGAGTACAAATTCTCCTAGAGTTGCATACGGTTTTTGAGTCGTCGGTATCACCATCTTTTCTGAATCACGATAAAGAAAAACATCCAATGACCCGCTAGGATCATAATCAACAGGAACTTCGGCGATCGGAAGCAATAATTCACCATAATTTTCAGCGTCTAAATAAACACCGTCTGCCGACGCCTTTATAACTTTTAATTTATTGTGTTTTCCGATCTCGCTCATTCTATCTCTTCCCTATCGCCACAATTGTTTTATTTTCTTTTGATATTTCAATCGAAAAAATTCAAACTCGGGTGTTAGTTGATACACGCCAAAAGACACGCGCGCAAACCACCCTTGATAATTCTTACCCAAAATATCCACGGCTTTTTCAATTTCAAGTTTTTCCCTGATCTCTTTTGTCGAGGATGGCCCGTACTCAAACAAATACATCGCAATGCGAATCGCCTTTTCTTTGTACGCTGTAAATAACAATTCCCTGGTACTTCCGCCTTGATTTAAATCAATGCTTCTGCCATCAAATTCTTTTAAAGCCAAATTCTTTTTTGTGTAATTTTTACGCCCAACAAAAGGTGTTGGTTCAAATTCCAAAATAACTTCTTTTCGTGTACGTTGGTCCAACGTTAAAAGACCGCAATGAAGACGCTTTAAAAGGCCGCACATCCTCTTGTACGGTTTTGGCCAGCGCCCTTTTTTTCCCAAAGGAATATACGCATACACTTGATCCGTCATCTTTAAACGTTCTATCAGTTGATAAACCAACTGAAGATTAAAACTCGTTTTCATCTCCACAATTAACAGTTCATCTCTTTTTTGCGCCATCACATCAACACCCTCGACCTCAGAATGCACCGTATACCCTCTTGCTTTCAAAAACTTTTTAAGAGGTTTATACATATCGACTTCTTTCATAAACAAATCTTTCCCTTATTTTTTCTACATTATAACTTATATGACTACAAACCTCTAAAAATTTCCGGCCTTAGGCCTGTTTTGCCATCTAACGCAGACTTTAAAATAGATAGCATCATCATTTTGTCCTTCGGAAATACCCCTTCTAAGGCAAGATGATTCGAGGCGTGATTCGATCGAAATATCGTTTTTTTAAGATCAAGCCCTTTGATAATTTCGTAGCTCTCCAGTAATAGCTCCTGTGGATTCAGCTCCTTAAAATCACCTCTTAAAACGTCTTGCGCCAAAGGTGTGCCGTCAATAACCATCAACGACAAAAACGAAAGATATCTTGGCTGCATTTTATTTAAAGCTCTTATCGTGAATTTAACATGTTCTTGCGAATATTTTTTGCCCCCCAGCCCCAACAAAACAATCACCGAAGATTTAATCTTTGCTTTAGCCGCTGTATTAACCGCGCCGATCATTTCCTCCACACTTGAAGATTTGCCGCATCGATCTAATACATCTTGAGAGCCGCTTTCCAGCCCCATATAAATAAGACTTAGCTTATGGTCGTAAAGCTCTCTTAGCTCTTGATCACTCTTTAGCGTAATATTGCTGCCATTAGCATAACTTGAAATGCGGGAAAGACGAGGAAAGGTTTTTTCTAGCGCCTCTAAAACAGGCACTAACCTGCTGTTGCTAAGAACAAGGGCGTCGCCATCCATAAGAAAAACGCGCCGTGCTTCTTTGTTCCAACGCGCATGCGCGTTAATATCCGCGATGATTTCTTTCTGATCTTTAATGCAAAAAGTTTTATTCTTGTATACACCGCAAAAAGTACAGCTATCAGACGAACATCCTATCGTTACTTGCAGAAGAAAGTTCTCTGCTTCCGAAGGCGGTCTTATAACAGGTTCTACAATCGGCATACCAATTTCTCCTAGATAAAATGGCAAGGGTGAATCAACCCGCTTAGAAATTGTCTAATTTATTTCTCTAGATTTTGTTCAGACTCAGGGATAGCACCTGCTGCTTTTCTTTCCAATTTTCTTTTGCCAATGTGTTTCTCCTTAAATAAGCGTATAATTTATTAAATAAGCCCCAAGCTTGCGGAACACTAATGAACGCAAATCTGTTAGGTGAATCAACCCGCCTAAAAAACGAAACGACGCGGGATTATTTTAATCATTCTAACAAGGTACGAATGGTGTGTCTAGAGATAGAGGATAAAAAATGATATGGCGTGACTTCTTTGGGGAGGCTGTCACTTTTTTCCTTTTGCTTATTCTCTTCTAAGCTGCTCTTTAACTTTGAGTCGAGTAAAATTACTCAAATAAAATCTGCGAATTAATTACAGGCTGTATATTAACGATAACCGAAAAAACTCCCGCTATCGCGGTATTACTAAAAGAAGTAAAATCTAAAGATGGTAAAAATTTATCACTTGCTTGCCTTGTTTCTAAATCAAACATTGCAGAATTAAAATCAATACCTCCAACATCTTGATTATTTCCTGCTACGCTAACATTATTATTCTTTATTTGGTTCGCAACAGTAGCACCTCTTTGAGCTGTTTTATCCCACGTATATCTTTTAAAAACATCTTCTCGTCCTTTTACTGAAAACTGATTCCACAATTCATCATCATTTAAAATCTTATAAATAGCCTCCCCGACAGCTTTCGGATCTCTAACATTGACCAAAAAACCATCAATTCCATCATGAATGCTCTCTAGGGGCCCGCCGTTATCAGTTGAAACAACTGGGACTCCTACAGCTCTTGCTTCAATGTTCATCAATCCAAATGGCTCTGTAAAAGCCATTTGCGCAAACACTCCCCTTTTATCAACAAGCCACCTGTAGACCTCAGGCATATAAAGCACTCCTGCTGTTGAAAATACTACTTTATCTTTTATCCCATAATCATTAATCATCTGTACCATTTTTTCATATATTCTTTTTTCTTCACCTTGAAGCTTCGAAGGAATATTTGGAAGACCAAGATATAAATTTGCTTTTTCTTGAATATCACTATTTTGCCCATAAGCATCAATTAAACCATAATAGTTTTTCTTCTCGTCAAGACGAGAATAAATTGCTACGGGTGCTAAGGCTTGTCTTTTTTCAGGCAACTGATCGCTTGTTTCTCTTTCAAGAAGCTCTATTACCTTAACTCGCCTCGGATCATTTTTTTCTTTTAAATCTGTAACTTCGTAAGCATACTTAACAAGATTTGCCCCAGGAGGAACAGGAGTCACTCTGTCTCCAGGCGCGTTTATATACATCCCAATTTGATCAATGCTCTCCTGCTTAGTATTAGTAAAAACCCCGACAGGAGAAGTAAAATGTATCTCTTCACCAATAATCCTAGTTAAAATATGAATATTATTATCTAATTCTTCTATTGTTTCTCGTGTTGCCATATTAGCCATTTTAGGTAAGCCAAGAGAATGAACTGTATGAACATTTGTTAAGCCTTTTATTTTTTTTGACAACATTGCTCCAGCAAGACCGGCATCAGCATAATTTGTCCAAACTACATCAGGAAACCTTTTCTGCTCTTGAAGATACTCTACAAAATTATCAGTAAATTCTTTTATGTTCGGCCATAAATATTGTTTTAATTTATATTTCTCTCCAGCAAAAGGTATTCGAACAATATTTACTTTTCCATCTGAAGATAGCGGTTCAACAACTTGAGAGTATTCAGGAGTCTCTGTTCCTTCAAATTCCGGAATCAAACGAGTTATCAAGTCTACACGATCAACCCCAGGTAATTTTCCCAATGCACGCGCCAACTCCATAACATAAGTAATCTGCCCTCCGGTATCAGGATCTATCGCCAATTTTTGATCATTTTTTATAAATCCGTGCAAACTTAAAAGGGTTATATATTTTCCTTTCTCAGATTGACCTTCAATTGACACTGGCGCTTGCTCATCTAAACTTTCATAATTTTCTAACAAATTTATCGCTTCATTAAAAATAGGATATTTTTCTCTATAGCTTTGCACAGCCTTATTGGCCTCAATATTATCAGATTTAATTTTCCACAATGTCAAAGCTGTATGTATCCCTGTAAAATAATCTATATTTTTATCTTTTAAAATCATGACTAGTTCTTCAACTATATCTTTCCCGAAATCCGTTAAATATCCAGCTGCCTTGTATGCCAAAATAAGATCTTCATCGTTTTGCAAAGCATCCTTTAGCGTTAATCTATAGAAATCATTTACCACTTTCTGTTGAACTGATTCTGTAAAAACCTCTTCTTTTCTTTTTTTACTTATCTCTTCTTTTAATGCTTGACGAAATAGCTCTCTTGATAAAATAAGGGCATTGTCGTCACCTAAAGAAGCGTTAAAAACTATCTCTCCATTTCTTAATCTTACGCTAGGAGGACCTCTCTCTTTTACAATATTTAATGTTATCTTGGTGAAATCTACTTGTTGTGCAATATCGTTAAAACTAATGGATTCTTGCTCGCTCAACAATAGAATGTTTTTTGCCTGTTGAAAATATTTAAATGCTTTTCTTGCAAGCGTGTCATTAGAGGTAAGTACTTGAGAATGAAGTGCGCTTGAAGATGATTCTTTGATTAATTCATTTCTTGTCCGAATTCTTTTAAGAGCTCTACCTTTATTTCTATTTCTCCATTCTTCTTCCTGATCTTGCTTTATCTCTAGAATCTCCCCTAACCCTTCAAAATTTTCGCCCCCTGAGAAATATTTTCTTGGAATTGCCTGATGAGAAGTTTGGTTATAATCTATTTTGATATAATCATAAACTCCTTTTTTAAATGTTTCTAAATATTGATTGTAAATTCTTTGCTTTACCTGCTTATCTTTAATCGTAATGCCTTGCGCTTTGTTTTGATCAACGTATACTTGCCCGAGCAAACTTTCTCTTAAATTCTTCTTATACCACGTTGCCAAAATCATAGAATTATATATTTGTCTTAATTTTGAGAAATTCTTTCCCTCGTTTACTTCTTTCTCAATTTCCGGCAACAATATATTTCTGGCAACTTCTTGAGAAATATCGCTTAATTCTTCAATATTCTTACTATTAACATCACCGATGATATGATTTGCGCCTATAACATTATTTTCCTGAGCTAAATAATCACGCTCTAGCATTACCTTGAGATGGCTTTCAATAACAAATATGTTATTTCCATCAACATAAACAACTGCTTTTTCTGGAACAATCCAAATCTTTATAAATACATTTGAAGGTAATTTTGTGGTTCCGAATTTCTCCTGTGCTTTAGAATAAACCCTATTCCAAAATTTATCGCCCAATTCATTTTCTGGATAGGTTAGTGAAGAGGTTAGCTGTTTTAAAATATAATCTTGAGCAAGCATATCCCTGCCCATTTCAGTATTCTCTAGCCCTGCAGCAATAATCTTATCTTTTTCATATGGAGAAAGATTTACCCACATTTCCTTTTCTGGAACTGTCAATGTCGCCATAAAGTAACGAATAAGCCTACCAGATTCTTTTTCTAGCGCTTCTCCTTCAAGATTATCGTCACCAGCATCAACAATAAAATCGAATTGTAACGGATTATCTGGATAAATTGTAAGAGCCTTAATAATGACTGAAGTAAAAGCACAGCTTTTTCCAATCATTGTTCCAGCTTGAGGAAGATTAAATGCTCCTTGAGCATATAGACCTGAAGGTAATATGCTTAAGCTTAAGAACACAATAACAGTACACAAAGCAACTGCCCTTATTGGTAATCTAAATTTTTGTCTTTTTTGAAATATGTTCATAAGTAAATATAAGCCTATAAATATATATAAGTATATATTATTTTGTGGACAAATGCTATTCATCGAAGAATAAATTATATCTAAAGTTTACCCCTCTAAGATCATGCACGACAAAGGGTTACAGGCAAGAAAAGGGTCGCCTAAAAAGGCGGCCCCCATAAACTCTTATTTTTTTATCTACGATTGCATTTACTCAATAGCGCTTGGGGCAAAATTTTCATCTAGCCACACCGCAATAATCTTATCTACAGAAAATCCCCACCCGGCAACAACCTTTACCGCCTTTTTTAAGTGATCCTTTTGAACCTCTTCGGTCTCAGGGTTTCCTGCGCAATCATAATGGCCAACAACCGCAATAGCCTTTGAAGCGTGCTTCTCTACGGAAATCTCTATTCTCTTTTTCAAAGATTCAATCAAACTTATATCATTATTTTCTGCTAATATCTTATTGGGCCCAGGCTCTGTAATCATATCAACATAATCAACGCCAAAACTCTTCTCTATAAATTCTAAAATTGGCTTTTGAGCGCGTCCATCCATACAATTTATTGCAGTAGCAAATTTCTTATTCATATTATCTTTCCTAAGCTATAGTAAGATTAAACGCTTGCTTTTACTTTTGCGTCTTTTTTCTCAATCACCTTCCACCTCATGCCACCTACAATACCCTGAGAAACATTATAAAGATGATCACCAACCTTCTCAAGATTATCGACAAAATCAAGAAACACAATACCAGATTTGATATTACAGCTTCCCTCGTTCAAACGTCTGACGTGCGATTTCTTAAGGTCAATCTGAAACTTATTCATACGTTTCTCACGTTCAAGCACATTCTTAGCAAGATCCAAATCATTTTTACCCAAAGCCAATTCTGTTTCTAACGACATACTATAAAGCTCGTTCCACATTAAAGTTAACTCTCTAATTGCTTCATCTGTAAATGGAAGTTTCTTCTCACATTTGCGCTCAGAAAGCTCTATAATATTTTCGGAGTGATCACCAACCCTTTCAACATCATTAACAATATGAATTAAAACCGGCAACTCCTCGGACTGGGATTGAGTCAAGTTTCTTTGAGAAAGCTCAACTAAGTACTGAGTTATCTCTGATTGAAGATTGTCAACAGCCTCCTCAAGTTCTTGTATTACCTCTATCTTTTTTAAATCATTTTTTAGAAAACTATCAACAGCAACTGAAACAGACTGAGAAGCTATGCCGAGCATTCGAACCGTCTCTTTTTGTGCCTGAGCAAACGCGATAGAAGGCGTTTCAAGCAAATTCCTTTCCAAATATTGCGGTCCTACCTCAATAGCGCCTTTTTTCTTAGGAACAATTCGTATGCAAATCCTTTCTAATGCGCCGATAAATGGCAAAAACGCCAAGGCGTTAAAAACATTAAAAAGACTGTGAGAAACAGCGATATAAAACATAACATTGGTAAGCGTAATCTCTCCGGGAATAATAAATTCGATAAATCTTACAAACCACCCTGTGTACACAAAAAATAACATATACGAAACACCAACCACATTGAATACTGTGTGCGACATTGCAGCGCGTTTGGCATTGGTATTGCCCCCTACCGCGGCAAGCTGAGCAGTGATCGTTGTACCGATGTTATCACCAAGAATAATAGGAATAGCCGCAGGAAAAGAAATTAGGCCGCTAAATGCCAGAACCTGAACAATAGCAATAGTCGCACTAGAGCTTTGCAGTAATACCGTAAAAATAATACCCGCCAAAACACCCAAAAGAGGATTATCGCTAAAGGTAATAAAAAGATCTTTGATGTGTTGGCTTTCTTTTAAAGGCTCAAAGGCTTCCTTCATATAGCTTAAACCGACAAACAAAATACCAAATCCCATCAGGATTTGCCCCCAGAACTTAGCATTTTTTGTTCTACCTAGTGAGCTTAAACAAAAACCAATAGCCACAATCGGAAGCGCGTAATGAGAAATTTTAAAGACAGACATCGCTGATACAAGCCAAGCAGTAAAGGTTGTTCCGATATTAGCACCGATAATAACACTGATCGCTTGCTTGAGCGCAAGCAAGCCGGCGTTAACAAAACCAACAACCATAACGGTTGTAGCACTAGAAGACTGGATTAAGCAAGTCACGGCCGCCCCAACAAGCAATCCGACAATCGGGATCTTTGTTGCCATATGCAAAATATTTTTTAACCGATCACCGGCGACCTTTTTAAGCCCATCGGACATTGTCTTCATTCCGAAAAAGAAAAAAGCAAGGCCTCCCATTAATAAAAATATTAATTCTTTCGTAATCATAAGTCCCTTCGTTTGTAATATAGTCTACACATAAGAAAAGTTTGCTTCTAGATTTCAGCAGAATTCTAACATATCAAAAGGATGAGGGCAAGAAATTAATAAGTATTTTTTTGCGTACAATTGGAAGGGACGCTTAATAAAAAGCGGCCCTTTTTTAAAACCGGTTATACACATAAAAACCCAAAAAAGTAGACAAAACTTTTTGCATAAAATATTCTATCCTACTGTAAACCCAAGAAAAGTTAATACAGCGCCGAAGATAAGCACGCCAATTGATTGAATCATTAATAAATTTTCATTCTTTTGATAAATCTGCATAAACTTAAATACCGTATTTGGAAAAATGATTATCCAGATACCTTTGATAAGTGCAAGCCAACCAATAATTGTAATTATCACAATCCAATGAGGCACCCATATATTATGGAGCAAAATAAGTGTAATACCAAAAATAAGGGAAGCTACTCCACCGTAAAAAAGTAAAGCCGTATTCTTGCAAAAATCTTCCAGCACTTGCTGAAAAGTTTTACGGTTTAAGACAAGACCTGCTCCAACAACCAGATAACACAATCCCAAAATCCTAGCTATAAATACCGAAAGATTCATCTTGTCCTCCTTTTTAAAGCATTATATCACGAAACTAAAACTCTATACCTTAATGATTGCTTAAAATATTATGCTCCTGTGATTGGCCGTTACAGGTGAGAATTTAAACAGTCCTTTATAAATTATCTCCACAAACCCAGCCGGTTGAAAATGCTGCCTGCATATTATATCCGCCGGTTTTGGCGTCAATATCAATTACCTCGCCAACAAAATAAAGCCCGGAAACAAGTTTTGACTCCATTGTCTTAGGGTTAATTTCTTTTGTGTTGATGCCTCCCACTGTAACAATGCCGTCTCTGATCGGCATTACTCCCTCTACAGTTAAGCGCAGATCAAACAGGCCTTCGATCATTCTCTTTCTTTCCTGCACCGTAACTTGACTTGCTGTTTTCTTCGAATCAAGGCCACAATATTTAAAAAATCCCTCAATCATATTTAGCGGCAAAAGATTTTTGAATACACTCTTTATACTTTTCTTGTGTTTTCCGCTAAACTCCCGCAAAAGCCTTGCGTTTAATGTTTTATTATCCAGCGCCGGTTTAAAATTAATCCCAACCGTCACATCCTTACTTTTTTTTAAGGCGTCATAAATGACAGAGCTAATATCAAGAACAATTGGGCCCGATATACCGTAATGAGTAAAGAGCATTTCGCCAAAACGATCATCCATTTTTTTTGTTTCGACAAAAAGCGTCAGGCGAACGTTTTTTAAGGCTATTCCTTGCCAATCTCTGATAAATTTTTCCTTAATGCGTACTGGAACGAGCGCCGGGCTCAAAGGCATGATCTTGTGGCCAAACCCCTCTGCAATTTTGTATCCGTCTCCGCTTGAACCTGTAAGAGGATAAGAAAGGCCGCCTGTAGCAACGACTACTTTTCCGGCCTTAAAAGATTTATTAGAATGCGTCAAGACTCCTTTGACCACTTCATTTTCAACCAAAATCTTTTGCACGCGCTCGTTAAGAATAACTTTAATATTTTCGTTTTTCAGTCTTGTCTTTAAAACGTCTAAAACGTCAGCCGCTTTATCGCTTTCAGGAAAAACCCTGCCGCCTCTCTCAACTTTGGTTTTAAGCTTGGAGTTTTCAAAGAATGAAATTAGATCAATATTAAAGAATTTTGCAAAGGCATTTCGAAGGAAGTTACGCGAAGCAGAAAACTTATTTAAAAATTCTGTAATATTGCAAGAATTAGTGAGATTGCACCTACCTTTTCCTGAAAGAAGAAGTTTCTTACCCAAAGAGTTGTTTCGTTCAATAAGCAAAACTTTTCTTTTATTTTCAGCAGCAACAATTGCAGCCATCATTCCAGATGGTCCTGCACCGACTATAATTACATCAAATTCTTTCATAATGGGAAAAATTTAAAATTGCTGTCTAATCAAAAAGGTTGATTAGCTTTTTGCTCAACTTCCAACTGCTTTCCTGCAATAAGTTGATAAAAAATTCTTTCTTCCAGCCCTCCGACAACAATATCATCTTTGTCTACGATTGGTATAAAATCAATATGATATTTATCAAAAAGTTCCTTTGCTTCTAGCGCAGATGCCGTTAACGCTATTTTAATCTTAACCGGCTCAAAAATATCATCAGCTAAAACAAAATCACTAACATCCTTATCTCTGAATATCTGCCTGATGCTATCAATACTAATTACCCCTTTAAGCTTGTTGCCTTTTCCGACAACAGGATAATAGAAATAAGGATATTTGCTGAAAATCTTTATAACTTCTTCCAAAGGTGTACTTTCTTTTATTAAAGGAAAATCATCTCCAATAAATTCTTTAATTTCTATCTTTTCAATTATATCTTCTTCTGTAATATTTCGCCCAGCCTCCCCTGATTTTGATACCGCATATTTTACGCAAGAAGGCCCTATAAGCTGGACAACAAGAGTTGTTGAAGTAATCACAACAATAAAAATGTTAGCTAGGTTCTCCGGCAAAAAACTCGCTGCGACAATAGATAACCCGATAGCAACGCCTGCCTGGCTAAAAAGACAAAAAGGAAGATATTTCTGAACGGATCTAGGCGCTCTTGAAATGTGCGCCCCAAAAAATGCCCCTGACATCTTTCCGATAGTACGGCTAAAAAGATAAAGAAGTATAAAACCAAGTGCTATGGGGCTCGTTTGGGCTAGGTTTAACTTAGCTCCTATTAAAACAAAGAATAAAATAAAAATAGGTGCTGCAATGCCCTCGGTCAACTTAAAAATATCTTTTGATATGTGCGGAGCACGATTAACAACGGTTGTCCCGAGAACCATGGCAGCCAACAACATGCTTACATTAATAGCCAAAGATAATCCGAGCACAAAAAGAACAGTACCTATCAAGAAGGCCAAGGTTCTATCTTTCTGATGATATTTATTTAACATCTTAACAAGAATTAAGCCGGAAATTACTCCAACAATAATTGCACCGCAGATTTCATAAATCGGATGCAGTAAAGCTAAAGACAAACTATCGTGAGATATTCCAAGGATTCTTGTTGCAAGACTGGCTGAAATTGCAAAAAGCAAAATTGAAAGAGCATCATCAAGAGCCACAATTCCAAAAACTGTTGTCGTGAGCGGGCCTCGCGCTCTGTATTCCCAGAGAACATCTGTTGTGGCGGCAGGCGCTGTCGCAGAAGCAATTGATCCAAAAAGCAATCCTAACGCCCATCCCAAATGTGCATCTTTTAAAAAATAAGTTCCAGCAAAACCAATTACAACCGTAACAAGTATAAAAGAAAACAATCCTTCAGAAAGCAGAATTGAAATAAATTGTTTCCCGTGGCGAGCGAATACACTTTTCTTTAATTCTCCACCGATCATAAAACCGATAAGCCCTAAAGCAAAATAAGTAAAGGGTTTTAAGACTGCTACCATTTCCCTATCAATAATTCTTGCGCCTGA
>JAOZRJ010000209.1 GCA_029931885.1 Candidatus Omnitrophota bacterium
AAATTTCATTACCAGCTTTTTTTACATCATTAAGACTAGAAAGTCTATCAGCTTTAATTTTTAATTTTCGCCCTTTATCGTGCGTAATGATAATATCCCGAATGGCATTTTCCGCTTCATTCTTGTTTGGAGTAATACAAGTAACTCGATTATAAAAATTAAAATGCTCAACCTTAGGATCAACTGCAATAATTTTTCCTTTTTCTCTGGCTAAACGGCAAACAAGACTGACCAATTGTTTCGTTATAACACCTTTGCCATAATCTGAGATAATCACAGCATCTACTTCTTTAATTTTTTTCTCAATAAAATGAAAAATCTTTCCTGCAGCGCCATCTGTTCCGTAGTCCGTTGAATCTTCCCGATCAATTCGCACAACCTGTTGATGCTGAGCAATTATTCTGGTTTTAAGAGCTGTGGGAATTCTTTTATCTGTAAAAAGGCCTGTAATATCAATTTTTCGGCTTCTAAGCTCACGCTTTAGAATCTTTTCTTCGCGGTCAACCCCTGTTTTTCCAACTAAAAAAACCTTAGCACCTAAAGCGCTTAAATTATTCGCGACATTCGCTGATCCGCCTGGGGTATAATGAGGCTGGCCTTTTTGCTTAACTATCGGAACCGGAGCCTCCGGAGAAATACGAGAAACTACCCCTGTAATGTATTGATCAAGAATCACATCACCAACAACCAAGATCTTTTTGCCCTTAAAGCAGGAAATAATCTTATTGAAATCATTCATGTTGCAACAATTCCCCTTTTTTATTTATTAATACTTTTATTACTAATATATATGTAATTTTCCAGAAATCGAATTTTAGCATAGTTTAAATATGGCGTCAAAGGATAAAAGCACATCCTTTGAAACATTGCAAAATCCTATTAAACAGGATAAAAATAACTAATTTTTATTCAAATTTATAATGCTTTCGGACAGCTTTCTTAATGCGCCAATGGCAAGATAGTCCTTTTGGAAAAATTACAAGATCCCCTTTTCCAATACACATCTTTTGCTCCTCTTTGGAAGAAACCTCAACATCTCCTTCTAAAAAATAACAAATTTCTTTATCATCATAATGCCAGTCAAAAGAACTCTCTTCTTTTTCCCAAATACTCCAAGAACTCACATCCAACCTCTCTAGCTCCTCATTAGTCGGCTTATACGCTTCAATATTCATAAAATTTTCCTTTTTTATTACAGACAATAAATTTTAAGTGTATCGATCAAGCTTTTTAGCAGAACCAATATAATTAATAAGCTTTTTTGCTTCAATTTCTGTAACATCAATAAATTTCACACCAATTTCATAGCGCCTATTCTTAACAATTTCATTAATCCAACGTACGACAGCCTTTCCGGTAAAAGAAAACTCTAGTTGTTCAAGCATCAAAGAAACTTCAATAACAGAATCGATAGATAATTTCTCATCAGCAATAAAACAAATTCCTTGCTGTCCGATATCTTTCGTTTCACTTTTTTTCTTTTTTCCGGAGGATGCACTTTCATAAAAAATCTCAGAACAATCAGGAACCCGGACAAATTCACGTTTGTTTATATCATTATTCATAATAAATCCTCTCTAAAAAGTTTATTACTTTTCATCTTTCTGATAAAATAAATAATCCATATTCTTTTTTACGACTTCAAAAACATTATCTACGGTAATCGCTTTTAAACATTGAAAATCCTTCTCGCAGTTATGCGCAAGACAATGCGTACATCCAATATCTTTATGTAAAGAAATATCTCTCTCCCCTAAAGGACGCCATCGCCTTACAGACAAGCCAAGCTGATTACGTCCAAATATTGAAATAACCGGCGTCTTAACCCCGACAGCAAGATGCACAGGCCCAGAATCATTAGAAATCAACAAACAGCTTTGCTTTAGCACGCTAATCAGTTGAGAGATTGTTGTTTGACCCGTTAAATCAATTACGGGAGCTGTCGCCCTACTTAAAATACGATCTGAAACCACTCTATTGTCTTTTGCTCCAATCAGAATTGTTTTAACATTGTATTGCTTATAAATAAGATCAATAATTTCTGCAAAACGATCCGCAGACCAACGTTTTGAAATGCAGCTTGCTCCGGGATGAACCACAACAATCTTTTCGTTTAAAGAAATGTCCTTTTCTTCAAATATTTTCTTAACCCACTGCTCTGATTCTTTTTTTATAGAAACGAGCACATGATAATCACTAGAAATGTCCACACCTAGATATTTTAAAAGATCTAAGCAATATTCAAACTCATGACTTAAACCATTTATACGCGGATCTGGAAATTGCCTTGTTAAAAGAAAACCTAATTTCTTATTTTTAAATCCAATCCGAGCTGGTATCCCAGCATGAAAAAGTAAAGAATTCGTACGTTTCTTCAAATGATAATTGATGGCTAAATCAAATTTTCGCTTCCTTAAGTCAAAAACAAAACTCCAAAAGCCTAAAAACCCTCTATTCTTTCCTTTCATGTCATAAACAATCACTTCATCTAAAAAAGGATTTTCCTCAACAATATCTTTTGTCTGAGGAGTTACCAATATCGAAATACGAGCGTTTGGATAAAAAACACGAAGCGCCTCAATCGCAGGAGTCGTCAAAACAACATCTCCGATGCGATCGGTTCGAACAACAAGGATATTTTTGTAATTATATTCTTTTCTCATAAATCTGACTAATAGCCTTAGACACTTGATCAAAGGTAATGCCTGGCGTTATTCCCTTTCCTTCGTCGTCAAAAAGGCTGCTTTTGACAACATAGGATCTTTGACTCCAGGGCCCGTATTGCTGCGGGTCTGTTGGCCCAAAGAGACCAACAACCGAAATATCAAAATAACTTGCGATATGCAAAACCGCGCTATCGTTTGCTAAAAGAAAACGGCTATGTTTTAGAATCCAAGATGACTCGAGCAAATCAGTGCATCCGCATAAATTGACAGATTCACTCTCCATTTTCTCAAGAATTGACTCAGCAAATTCCTTATCGTTTTGATCACCGATAAAAACACTCTTGAGTCCATATTGTTGTTTGATCCAGTCACATATCTTTGCAAAGCCTTGCTCAGTCCACCTCTTTCCTATATTTGCCGCTCCAGCACCAATAACAGCATATGTTAAATCACGTCCAATTTTATCCTTAATAATTTTATCAGCATTTCTTTGAGCATCCTCATTAAAAGAAATAGCTTGCCGATTCTTTACATAATCCACATCTTTAACAACACTCAACAAAACATTTAAATGTTTTTCCCTCATATGAATATTTTGTACTTTCTTTACCATCAAAGAACTTCTACGTCGAGACCCGAGAATAAAAGGTAGTGCTGTATTGCGCAAATCAATTACCATATCAAATTTCTTTTTTCTTAAATTAAAAGCCCATTTGGCCATTTCAACAAAAGATTGATGTTTATCAAAAATATATACATCCTTAATATATGGATTCTT
>JAOZRJ010000210.1 GCA_029931885.1 Candidatus Omnitrophota bacterium
GGATATCTAATATATATATATCCAAGAGAAAAAACAGGTTATATAAGTTTCACTGAAAAACTTGATGCTATTGACTATGATTATCTGGCTCAAGATATATTTGTAGATAATGATATATTAATGATTGAAGCTGTTTTGAATATTGTCAGACATATTAAACAATTGAATTTAAAAACTTTAAAATGCAGCTGTAGCGAGATTGCTGAGATCGCAGGTGTAACTTGCGATGAAATGTTTAAAATCTTTGATAGGATTGATTGCATTGATTGGGATTTTGTGAATGCAAATGCTGAATATTTGTTTCTAAAGCCGTTAACATTAAATGGCTACAAAAGCGCAATAAAACAAAAGTTTGAAAAAATTGAAAAACAAAGAGAATTTAAAAATAAACTAGAATTGACTATTGAAAGTCTTGATGTTCTTTTTGATGAAAATTAAAAACTATTTAAATAATAAATTAACCTAGGGTGTTATTTCACTCTAGGTTTTAATTAAACAATAAGGAGAATTAGATGAAATTATCAAAATCAAATGAATCATATATAAAAATGAAGACAGTAAATCTGCTTCAGAAAGTCATAAAGCCTTGGTGTAATGAAGGTATAGTGAGCAACCTAGAGAAAGAAGAAATACTTCTATTGGTTAGAAGACGTGCAAAATATGGTGATGTAAGACCACGAGAGCCATTGAAATTGTTAGATCGAAAACAAGTTGCGGAGAAACTAAACCTATCTCTTTCATCGTTTAAAGCATTGGAGAAGAATGGGAAAATACCATTAAAACAAAAAAAAATGGGAGGAGCTATACGTTACAATTCCCATCAACTTGAAGATTTTATGGAAAGTTCAGACGATATTGTGGATGAAGATTTATCGAAATTAAAAGTTTAAACAGGCAACTATAGTGGCTGATTTAAAATAACAAAGCTTAATTGCAACCCCTTGTGTGGGTTAGCTAAGCATAACAAAAGGATGATATGGAAAATGAAATAAATCTAATTGAACTAGCTTCATGTAATGGAGCTGCAAGTGGAGTTTACTTAGTCTCACTGGCAGAAGTGTCCGGAGATACAATCACTTATGCAAAAGCTTATCTGGTTAACCCTGGAATAAGAATAAGACATGATTGCTATTTAAAGAAGGGAATTAGCAAAGCTGATATTGAGCATGCACCGACCTTTAAATCTCTATTTAATAGAATTCATGAAACACTGAATAAAATTGTGATTGGATATTTGCCAAAGAATAAAGAATGGTTGGAGACACTTATGCTTGAGAAGCGTTTGATAAGACCAAACAATTTTAAGTTTGAAAACCTCAACGAAAGGTTAAGAAACAAAATATCAAATGGCATATCCCATTGTGATAATCCCGAAAAGGAGATTAAACTAATTGCTGAAATTTATATCAGCAGTAAAAAAGGAGGAAAAAGATGAATAATAATTCATTAGACTTAAAAAAAGAACTTAAGCACCATATTGGCATTGAGGACTTCAGGGGAGATCAAAAGCAAATTATAGAGCGCATCATGAATGGTGAATCCTTGCTGACGATAATGCCTACTGGAGGAGGAAAATCACTTTGTTTCGCTTTGCCAAGCATACTAAAAGTAGGATATGTCTTAGTTGTTTCCCCATTAATTTCATTGATGGAAAACCAGGTAATTGATTTGCAAAAAAAAGGAGTAAGAGCTGCTGCTTTACATTCTAACTTATCACAGAAAGAGACAAATGATGTGTATATGCGGCTTAAAAAAGGAGAGTTACATGTGTTATATGTAAGCCCTGAGCGCCTAATCAACCAAGAGTTTAGAAGCCATGTTCAAAATAATAAACCGAGTTTATTAATTGTTGATGAAGCTCATTGCATCTTGATTTGGGGTAAAGACTTCCGCCGCAACTATTTGAAGATTCCTAAATTCGCCAGAGAATTTCAGATTAGACAAACAGTAGCATTCACCGCTACAGCTACAAAAGAAATTCAAACTGAAATCGTAGATATGTTGTCAGTTTATGATCGTATGAAAATTCATAAAACAAGCTTAGGTAGAAAAAACTTAAACTTTATAACATTAATTGGAAACAAGGATTATCTTCTTGATCAAATTCTAAAATCAAAAACAGTCCCAACGATTATATATTGTGCCTCTATTGTTCAAGTTTGTAAATTAGTTGCAAGGTATAATATCTTAAACTATCATGGAAAAATGTCTAAACAGTCTAAGGATATGATGTTAAAATGTTTTTTAGAAGACCATTGTCCAGTAATTGTTTGCACTAACAGTTTTGGTATGGGGATTGACCGTCCAGATATTGCTAGAATTATTCATTATAATATGCCTGGGAGTCTTGAATCATACCAGCAAGAAGCTGGTAGAGCAGGCAGGAATGGTGCAGAAGCAGAAGCTATTTTATTATTTCAAAGTAAAGATGAGAGAATTCATGAAAAATTTATCAAGAATACATATATTGATAGAATAGGAATTTATAGAGTCTATCAATACCTTCGAAATTATCCAGGCAATGAAATTGATATTAATTGCAAAGTCATAAGAAGCACTTTTCGAGATTTTAAGTTCAAATAATCGATTTCAAAAGCGTTAAATATTTTAGAAGAGTTTGGCTATATCACTAAACTTGACAACTGCTTAGAGGCAGGGACTTTTAAATTGATAGATGATATTAATTCTCTTGAAAAATATTATTCGAATATTCGAGGAGCAACTAAGCGCAATTTAGCATTAGCCATCATTGCAAATATGAGATTGCAAAATTCTACTGAGTTCAAATGTTCAATTAGAGAAATCTCTGAACAAATCAACGCAACTCAGAAGCAAGTCAAATCAGTTATTAATGATTTATGGGGAATCGCCTGGATGTCCCCTTTTGTCGGAGAAGCTGCTGTGTTGCTCAAACAAGGCAACTTGGAAGATATAGATTTTGAAAGAATTGCGCAGCAGTATAATTCTAAAATTAAAAAGCTAGAGGCTATGAAGGAATATATATTCACTAAAGACTGCCTAAAAAATGTCATAAATAATTATTTTGGCGAGGCAAATACTGAAGGCTGTGGAACATGCTATAATTGCAATCCATTTTATTCATTTTCGCCTATATCAGGTCAAAATTAAAACAAAACAAAAAACAAAATAAAAACAACTCTAGTGGGATAACTCACTGGAAATTAAAGGAGATTTACAATGAAATTACTTAATTATTTAAACGAAAACTATAGAGGGACGGATAACATTCAAAGAGACCATAAATTAGAAAATAATTATATCTTGCATAATAAGGCTTCAATTCTTATTAATGCAATAAAGGATTCTTATAATCTTAAAAATATTGTGAATAGTAAAATATTGCAAGAGTCATCCGATAAAATTAATAAATGGGGTGCCATAAATATAGAGATTCCTGATGGGAAAATTGAATTTCCTTACAG
>JAOZRJ010000021.1 GCA_029931885.1 Candidatus Omnitrophota bacterium
TAAAGATACAACAACCTTAGCTAAATCTTTACTACGCGGCCCTATAGAACTGGCTTCCGCATCTATGAGAGCTTCTATTTTTCCTGTCCAAGGGTCAAGGTAAAAATTCCAAGGAGAAGGATCTCCATGATTAAAAACAATTTGCGTATCTTTAACGCGCTGCTCCAAACTATCAATCTCTTTAGGAAAATTAGGTATGTCCAAATAACCTGCGTCTTTAAGATATTCAAAACGTTCAAACACTCGCTTTCTTCTTTCTTCAAAACTTTGATCCAAATAAATATTATCAGCCTTTTTGGGAGGAGATTTGCTATGCAGCTCTGCAAGCTCCTCTGCCAAAGATCTCATAGCAGTTTCTAATTGTCTCAAAGTAATATTATAGGAATGCATGAAATCAAATAACGAAATCCGTTGTGTCCCATAAACGATATTATTAAAAACTAAACATTTAACTTCATCCTTGATATACAGGATTTTTTCTCCATTTTCAGGGCCATATCCATTTTCAAAAAATGCTTTCTCTTTTTCATAAGCATAATCCTGTTCTTTGTTAAATTTAACTACATATTCATTGCCTATCAAAACAAACTTTTTATCAGTGAACCTACCAATCTTTAATTCAAACTTTTCTTGAAAAATATGTACAAGATTTTCATAATCTTCAAAAAGGCTTATGTCTTCCACTGCGAGTCTTTCTACGAATACAATAAATTGGCTAAGAAGATCACCTTTTGAATCTTGATTGTTTTCTTCAATGGCAGAAGATCCGCAATATCTCCTATCTAAAACATTCCCCCTAAATCCTTTTTTCGCTTTATTAATTCTATTAAGCAAATCTTTAGATAATCCTTTAAAATTACCTTTTTTTCTATCAAGTTCTAAATTTTCTTGGTGAGTTATTTCAATTAATGCGGCTTGAATTTCGTGAGCGATAATTTCGGAAGAGATTCCTTTTGGAAGAATAATTACAAATACTATTTTTTCATCTTTTTTCAAAATACCAATTGCTGCGCCATACTTCTTGGTCCACCCAGGTGGAGCGTGTGTAAAATGTACATTAAAATTAATTAATAAACTATAGACTTCGGTAGACAAAGGACGAAATCTTAAATTTCTTTCAACCATCCTAATGCCTTGCCAAATATCTGCATTCAACCTTGGAACACCAATTCTTCGTTCATAAATCTTTTCTATTCCGCCAAACTTCCTAATTCTAGCATCAGCTATTCGTGCATCGTCTTCCTTTTCCGATCTGTTCAAAGGTGAAGAACCTGATTCAGAGCTTAATTTAATATGCGCTGATTTTGTAAAATTCCTTTTAAGATTTCCAAAGAATGATTTAGTCTTATCAGCCAACCTCGTATAAACATCTTCTCTATTGTCAAAATGAAAGAATAGCCAAACCTCGATATCGCGTCTATCGCGATATCGAATATTTGTTACATAATAAGGAAGAATTGTATAAAGAAAACGTCTGTCGCCAACTCTTATACTATAAACCTTATAATTTAAACTTTTAATTTTCTTATGATGAGTAATTTCTTCAATTTGTGTTTTAAAAGAATTTAAAATGATTTCGCTGGAATTAGCATCTTTGCTAGCAAAACCCTTAAACTCTCTATTCATCTGGCTACTAAAGTAAATCATTACCTCTTTTTCTTTATCAACTTTTACATCCTCTATGTTAGGCAGCTCTTCTTCTGTAGCCTTAGATCTTTTTTTCTTTCGCTTCTTTGGTTTCTTTTCTTTTTTAGGTGACGCGTTTTTACCTTTCTTTAATCTCTCTTCTAATCTTTCTATTTTCCCAAAACAAGCTATTATTCTCTTGTCTTCCGAGCCCTCAAAAGATTCTAATAATTCTTTCGATTTATCTATATTTTTCCTGGCTCTATCAAATTTCTTACTCGCTATTTGATTTACTACATTTCTTAGAGGCTCATCGACTTCTCGCAAAATATCGCTAACCTTTTCATGATTTTGCTGTTCACTTTTAAGTTCGTCTATTCTTTTTAGCAAATTATTATCATCAGGATTGATCTTAAATATATTTTTAAGATGCCCTATTGCATCAGAATATTTCTTTTCGCTGAGAAATTTTTCTATTTTAAGTTCTAGTTCAAAAATATCATCAACCTTACTTTTTATCTCTAAAGCTTTACTATTTTTAGAATCAAACTCAAAGACAATGTTTAATTTCTCTTTTATTAAATCATATTCTCCTTCTTCAAATCTTTGCTCAATAAAAATAATCACTTCTTCTATAAGCAACTCTGCCATAACATCATTTACTTTTATTTGTTTTAGAAATCCTAAAATAAGCCTTGCTTCTGTCTTTAATAATACTTTTTGAAAAATCCTTTTTGCTTCCAATGCTTTTCCTTGCTGAATCCTTATAGCACCTAAAAAGAAATCTAGTACGTTTGGATCTGCGTCGCGTATAAATTCCCTAAGAAAATCTTTATCTGTCGCGAGCTTAAGATATATTTCTGCCTTATCAGGGTTGTCTGCATTAATATAATACAAAAATTCACCTATATAGACATTCTGAAGCTGACTATTTAATATTGTATCTTTTGGCATAAGCTTAACAGCTTTTTTCATACGCTTTTCTGCTTTTCGTAGATAAAAAATATCTTTTGGGCCTATTTTTAAATAATCTCTTGCCATCGTAAAATAGTTTCCTACGAAAACTTTTCTTACTTCTTCAGAAACCTCTTTTTTTGCTAAACTCATTATTCTTTCATCCTCGATAACAAGCAAATCATCAATAAAAATAATCAATCTGGCTCTCCCTACCCTTTTATCTTCATCTTTAAACTCTAAAACTTCTTTGCACATCATATCTCGAAACTGTATAATTGCAGCCTTCCAAAAGGAATGTTGTCGAGCATTATCTTTTACTTTAAAATTATTAAATAGCTCTTTAATATTGCTTCTCAGCAAAATATCTCCTAGTATGTTTCTTTGAGCTTCAAAAAGCATTTGCATCGTATTTATAAGAAAAATTTTTACTTTTTTATCTTTTATTTTTAATGTTAAATCCGCGGACTCGGAAAGAAACTTCTGTGCTTCATCAAAACGCTCTTTTTGTTTATATATCTCATCTTTTACTAAATGCTGTGCCCCGGCAATCGCAGTAATCATTTTAAGGATACAATTCATAAATTTCACTTCCCCAGTAGTTCCTTTTCTTTTTAACTCTTTAGAAACAATCTTTGCATCCTTAGGGAAAAGCGCCATAAACATATCTAGGCTTATTGCTGACTTGTCTGTTGGTAAATCTATTAATATAGTTTTAAGCCTATCTAATAACGGAGGAAGTTCTTGGTTTGAAATTTTAGTTACTTTTTTCGTGATCTCTTTTTTTGCTATATTAGAACTCCCTGAAGATCTTGGATCTTGTAATATAGTCGGCTGAATACCACTTTTTGACCTCTTAATACGTTTAATTAAATCAGTGGACAACTTTGTCCAGTCGCCTTTGCATTCATCTAATTGCAAATTTTCTTCATGGGTTATTTCAATTAATGCGGCTTGAATTCTTTGAGCAATAATTTCAGAGGGAATTCCTTTGGAAAGAATAATAACTATTAATGTTCTTCTACTTTCTCTTAAAAGAACAATCGCAGCGCCATATCTCGGATCCCACTCACTCGGAGCTCTTGCAAAATGCACGCCAAAAGCCTGTAATAATCTATACACTTCATCAATAGTAGCTCGCATATTTATTGCTGCTACTTCAATTCCTTGCCATATTTCATCGTTTAAAGATGAAAATTTAATCTCTCCGTCTCTTAAAATCTTCTCAATGCCTCCGAAACGTATAATCCTAGTATCCAGCATTCTCTGCTCAATACTATCCGTCACTCTCACCGGTGAACTAATATTCTTAGCATCCGAAAAAATGGAAGAAGATTCGTTACCTTTCTTATCAGATACTTTAGGTAAATCTTTTTCTATTTTTTGATCAAATCTTTTTTTCAGCTGTAATTCTAATTCTTGTTTATATCTTCGAACTTTTTCTGAAGCTAACTCTTTAGCTTTTTTCTTCATATCTTTCATATCCTTATATTTTACCATTTCAAATAGTACGCAGGATACTATAGCCACTCCGAAAATCGTACTCAGTCTAAATATAAAAGCAATACCCAACAAAGAAAACGCTTCCTCGTAAAATAAAATAAAAAAGGATGACATCGGCAAGGAAGACCCGTTATATCTAGCATCTATTTCTTCCTTTTCTTCTCTTTGCGCAATAAGCATCGGGTCTTCTTCCCACCCAAAAAAACCATCTGTTTCTTCCATTGCCTGCGATTTATTTCTTACTCCACTATAAATATGAACAACAAATTCATGATAAAGAATTCTTAAGCGCGTATTTTCAGGCAAAGAAAAGAAAAAAGGATGCAACCAAACTATTCTCCTCTTTATGTCACAAACAGCTACCTTACAATTAAGATAATAACTATCTAGCGTCAATATTAAACTACAATCAGGAAGGACAAAGCCTATCCTCTCTTTTAATTTCTTTAAATCCTTTTTCAAAGTTTCAAATTCCTCTTTTAACTCTTCACCTGGGAACATTTCACTACCTTCAAGCTCAAAACGATCTTTTATAAAAGCCACTTGTATTGCTCCGCCCCAGACTTTAACCACCTCAATCGCATGATTTTCTGCATCAAAAAGAACTCTCAGAGGATAGTTAAATTGATTTTCCGCTGACGAGCTGCTTATCAGTTGCTTTTTCTCAGCTAAACCAATCAAAGCCTTTTCATTTCTTTTAATCTTTTTCTTTTTAGCCGTTTTCTGCAAAAAACCACCCAAAGCCAAAATATCGCTAAGCGTTAGTATCGTCTCTGTTTCTTCTGTCAAAAATTCTACATTCTTTGTTCCGTAATCTATTAAATTTATCAATCCTTCAATAGAATGTATGTATACAGAAATATCTTTAATAAATTCTGTCAGAACTATTATTGAATAAGGAAAAAGATATTTGTCATATTTATTTTTTACTATCTGACCTGCAAGACTATATACTGCCTTTGACAATCTCCTAATAGAAGATAATAAGTTGTCCTCAAGAAGATTATTATTATTTCTTGATACTCCTTCTATTCTTAATGCTTCAATAAGAAATAAATAAAGTTCCGGCTGACTCATTTTAGCAAAACTCGTAACAGTATCTAAATATTGCACGAATCTGTTGATATGCCCATTACCACTACTCTTATTAAACCTTATTTTTCTAACTATTTTCTCAATCCCCTTATGCATATCAGGCTCTAATAAGCTAAGAATATCTTCAAGATGCTTTTGATAATTATTCTCAAGCTTATCAGCTGTTGTATAAAAAGAAACGGCAAGTGCACAATCTTTGTTACGACGAGAACGTCTTTCTTTATCTTTACCATTTTCATAAACAATGATATTAACAGGCAACTGTTTTATATAAGTATCATAAGCTAATCTAGCGAGAGGATTATTACCATCGACTATTGCTTCTTGCACCATAACAATATGTATAGGGATATCTTTAAAGGCTGCATGATATGTCAAAAGTCTGAAAATCTTCATAATGCAATCAAAGAATGCGCCTCCTATTATAAAGAAGGTGTTTACTCCAGCATAAAATAACTGCTCTATATCTTTTGTAACGAAATCATAATTTGAATCCCCAATCTTTGAATACTCTTTATGACTTTTTAATAAAGATGCCTTATCCAAACTATTAACAATTTTCTCCCCTGCTTCTAATGCCTTATGATCAACCTTCCACTTTCCAAACTTTTCTTCCGTAAAATAATCATTCACGCTTAATACCCCTACGATTATTTTCGATGAAACTGCCTTGCGAATATTTTTACTAAATATTTCTTTGTTGAGTAATGACGAGCTGCTTTTTACTTGAGACTTGTTTGCAAAATCCTCTAAATCTCCAACCAAATCTTCAAGATATATTGCTTGGTCCTCAACAAATGCCTGTATTTTGTCTTCAATAAATTCTTTGCGGATATCTGCTGTAATTTTTACATTCTTTGTAATATGCTCAAAAATCCAACGAATCCTTAATAAAACTTCAGATTTCTCTTCGGAATGATTAAGCATCTTTTCATGAAAATAAAGTTCTTTTAATTTATAAAATGCTTTAACCAAAGCACCCTTGTAACCTCTGTGCCAACCATTATTAACTAACAATAAATCTACCTTTTCTTTTAGTACAGTATCTTTTTTAAAATAATCATACTGCATATAATCTCTAATCTCGCTGTAAGATTTTATTTTTTTCAGAAAAATTTCTTCTTTTGGAAATTTCTTTTCCAAAAACATATTCGTGATCTCGCCTTCCATTTGATAAATAAAATCTGCATCTATCTCAAGCACTAACTTTCCGTAATCTTTAAAATAATATGTATATTTAATAAGCTCAACCAATAAATCAAAAACACCACTTTGAGCATTCACTCTAAAGCTATGCTCAAATATCTTGTTTATGCTTGAAAATGATTTTTGGACTGATCCTTTTAATATAGTTGCGTGTGCTTTTTCGACTAAACGGTCTACCTTTTTCTTTTCTTCCTTATATCTCTGAATCCATAAACCCTCGTTTTCCTTAAGTAACTTGATTGCCTCATCAAGATCATTATTTGCTTCTTTCAGCAAATCAGGGATAATATCAAATGCCATGGCAACAAAATCGTACTCGTGTTCACCTTCCACATAAAGAGTTTTCATAATAAAATCCATGATCTTGCCAAATTCTTCACTTACAAAAACCTTTAAGCCAAGCTGAACATCACATCCTTCTTTTTTATTCAAGAAATGACTCACGTTTTCTAACATACGGTTATATAAATTGACTGTGCTACGAACTCCTTCATGCGTTATCAGATTAGCTTGCTTCTCTATTTCTGCAATAGACCCGTTTGCAAATATTTTCAATAAAGACTCTATCATTTGAAGCATATCCTTTACGGACTTACCATCTGCAAATTCATAATTAGAATCTAATTCCAATATTTCTTTTAAGCCTTCAATTGCCTTTTGTGGATTAAACCTATCAATCACGCCGCTAAGCGACACACCTAGCGGATCCGCCTCAACGCATGATACTATTTCAGTTTCAAGCTCCAGTATCCTCTCGTATTTTCTCAAATGCGGAATCATTTGTTGTATCACGGCTATACTAGAGTTATCCAGATTCATCTCTATCAATTTCTCGATAATCTCCGAAGGAAAGAAATCTCTTTCTGAAAATTTATCATTGTCAACATGCATCCCGAAGATTTGTTCAATAGCAGTTATAAACTCGTTCATTTTCTTATAATAAGTAACGGTGTATCCCTGCCATTCAAGAGTACTTGTAATGCTCTTAACTAAGGTCAAAGTCATTTTCTCCAAAGACTGAACCTCAAGGGCACGCGACAATTTTTCGGAAAGAATTTCGCATTGCTTTGCAAATTTTTCATACGAATAAAATTCATGATCTTCAAATAATTCTTTTGCCAGCATTGGCACGGCAATTTCGCACATATGAACAATAATCTTCCGGCAGAATTCAAACTCTTTTATCAAAGGTCTTAATCCATCTTTCTGTTCTTTTAGCTTACGTTTTGCCTTTTTCTCTTTTGCGCTTTTACGCTTGTTCTTTTTGAATTTATTACCATTCTTACCATTACCTTTTTTATTCTGACCATTATTATTGAGAGAAAGTTTTGAATCAGAAAGTTTTTTTGCAATATCACTGACTATCTTTATTAATTCATTTAAAAAATCTATTTTTACTTTATCTTCTTGTTCACTAACCATTTCTGCTATCTTTTCAGCATCAACATCTTCTTCCTTATTGCTCTCTTTCACATCTTCAAGTACTTTTTGAAATGTTTCTCTAGCAGAAGTCTTATCTTTTTCCGCTAAATCTGACCTTTTCAAATACAAGAGAAACATATCAACCCATAAATTACGGTCGCCTTCAAATTCTAACTCTTCTGCTTTATGATATGCACTATATGCCTCTTCTATCTTTTCCATAGATTGATACACCGTTCCAAGAAGATAATAGGCTTTCGGAAGCTCAGGAATAAGCTTAACAGCTCTTTCAAGTAATCCTTTAGCGGCATTAAATTTCTTTATTACAATATACGACAAAGCTAAGTTCAAACAAGTAGTAGCCTCGATCTCGCCTCCTTCTTTTCTACTTAAAATAAGCTCATACAAATCTCTTTCTTCTTGATCTTTATTTTTCTTACCATATAAAATAGCACCAAAATTTAATACCTCAGAAGTATCTACGCCGAAGCCATAGCCTTCTTTAAAATATGTAAATGAATCATTATATTTCCTTAATCTATAACAAGCTTCTATAAGCTCTCCATATATTTGGCTTATTAAATTAAATAATTTAGGATCCCTTTCTCTTTTTGCCTCTTTTAATATATTTATAGCTTCTACTCCTCGACCAATAACCACTTCATATCTCTTTAACCTGTTAAAACTTCTCATCTCGTACGCCAATGTTAATATTATAAAATCTTGATCTTTGAATTTTTCAGCAAGATAACGTCCTCTTTTAAGATATTTTCCTGCAGCTTTCGGATTCCCCAAAAGAGTGTGTGCCATCCCCATGTACGCAGGCATCCAAACAAACTGAGGCGAATCCTTTTTTTCGTTCATAAAAGTATTTTCATGGATTTTAAGCATATCAACGATAGTTTGATATTCTCTTTTCTGAAAATAAAGCCTTATAATTTTATAAAAAATTCCAATTATATTAAGGTCCTTATTCGCTTCCTTTAGAATTTCTATGCTTTTATCCAACAGCTCTTCTTCCTCCTTAAGATTATCTATTTCTAACCTTTTCTTCTCAAGAGTAGCGGCTCGTATTTCATGAATTCTAGATCTAGCCACTTTTATGCCAGAATCAATAATTTCAGAGTCCCCAAAAAAGTTTTCCTCGAATTCTTGAAGATAAACTAATCTATTGTCTAAAATATCAAAGGCCTTATCGAAATCTTTAAGATAAATATGCACTAAGGCTTTTGCGCATACTGCTTCTGCTAATATTTCTATCTGCTTAGAATTATTAAATATATCAATACTCCTTCTGACTTTCACTAATGCTTTCTTATGAGCACTCTCTACCCCTCTCTTCGTAGTTACGTATGAAGGTATTCTCTCCACTAATCCGGACAATAACATGTCAGCCTGAAATTGATTCATCTCTCTATTTAATACTCTTTGCTGAAGATCATTCTTGCTATTTATATATACTTCATGACTTTTTAGATCATTTTCATATATCTTTTCTGCGGCATCTTTTTGCGCCTTTTCAATTTCTTCAACAGCATCAAACATCAATTGCGCTAAAACATTATCTTCGATTAAAGAATCTAATGCTTTTTCAATTTCTTTAAAAAAATCAGTATATTCAGCAAGCCTTGCTAAGACATTTCCGTATAATGCACCTCCGTAGTCAAAACCAATATCTACTTCAATGATATTCTTAAAAATAAGCATAAAACCATCTAAATCACCCTGATGAACCGCACAATCCACAAGAGCTTTTACCATAAAATCTTCATTCGGACTTTTTGCTTGTTCTTTGATACCTTTAATTAATATATTAAAGCCTTCTCGATAATACTGAGCTGCCTTATCTTTTTGATTATTTCTACTATATGCAATTCCAATCTCAATATAAGTTGAAAAAATATCTTCTCCTTCTAAAAATGGAGAAATATTTTCTGTTAATACCCTTACTGATTTTCTAAACTCAACCAAAGCATCTTGAGACATTCCGCTTTGATGAAATTTTTCAACAAAACCAAAATAAACGTTCCATTGCTCTGGCGTAATGTCTGCCTTAACCGCGAAATCTTTTTTCTGTTCTTCCAACTTCTCTTTTTTATCCTCTTCCAAGGCTAATTCTTCTTCTCTTCTTTTTATTTCCTCTTCTGGCAATCTCTCTAATCCTACTATTCTTTCTTTTATCTCAGACCGAATATTTCCTATATAGCTCCTAACAAAAGCTGTTGAATATTCTTTATTCTTGCCTGCCTCCTCATAAATCTCCTCTAATTTCTGTAAAATAACTTTACAAAAGCCATAGCTATCTACCTTTTCATAATTCTTAATAAATTTATCAATAATCTGGATATGGGAAATTTTATATGCCTCTATCTCTTCTGCAGTATCTATACGCCAAATATCCTGCATCATTTTGTTCACTATTTCTTCTATCTCTTGACACCTTTCACTTGCTTCCTTCTCTTTACCTCTTTTAACCCCACTATAAAATGATTGCTTTTTAACAAAATCATTATCCATTTCTCTTAAAAATAAACTTCTTTCTTCAATCTCTTTCTTAACATCCTCAGCAATCTGCTCACTTGGTTTTCCTGTATCTTCTTCTGTAATAAGAATATCCTGCTCTCTAAACTCATCTATTTCAGGAAGAATTACTTTACGATATTCTTTCATTCTATTTTCAAAAAGACGTTCCACGATAGCCGGATCATATTCTTTAAATTTCTCTCGCGACTTAAATCTCTCCCACGCTACAATTTCGTTAGTAAAAAGTGCAATTCCTGCCTTAAGGCTAAAACCTAACTCTTCAGTGGCAAATTTGTAAAGTTTTTCAATGTCTTTTCTAGATTTAGGAGAAATATCAAAAATTATTCCTCTGGATAAATCTGACTTCTTTGTTTCTCTTATTTTTTTCCTTAAAATCTTATATAAATCATCAAGAGTCACCTTTGAATTATCAAAATCTTCTTCTCTTCTTCTTATTTTTTCTTCTTTAATTATTGCTCCTGTGGAGAAAAATGGCATTCCAAGCAACTTAGACAATTTTTTCCCTAAGGTTGTCTTGCCTGCGCCAGGAATTCCATAAATAACAATAAAAGGCAAAGAAGAACTACTCCTATCTTTTTTCTCAATCCTAGAAAAAGGTGACACAGCCTCAAGCATCATCTTCATCATTTCGTTAGGAACGCTTTCAAGTAAATACTTTCGTTGAGGGAATATCAGCTCTACGCTATTTTTATCAGAGAAATAAGGAATTTCTTGTGTCTTTTCAAGAGGCAGATACAATCCAAATTTGTAATCTTCATAATATTGCTTAAACTGACAAATAGTACGGTCAAAAGCATACCATCCATACCCTTTTAGCTTAACTGCAACCCATGTCTGGATATTATCCTTACTTCGCATAACTTTAGCCTCTTCAATCTCATTAGACTCTAATCCTCTTAATATATACGTTGCAGAACAGCTCCAAACAAAACAATTTCCTTTGCAAAGTCCTTCTAGCCCTAAAATGTAATCAACAGTAACAAGGCTATCCCATATTAATTTTCCGTAAGGCAATTCTTTCACAATCTTGCTTGCAAAATCAGGATATTCTTTTTCACGAAATTCTTGCTCTTCAACCGTTTCCTCTTCTTTTTGCTCCCAATCAAATATTTTTCCTTCAGAAGAATCATAACGCCCCTTATTCTTTATCCATACATTTATTGGCACAGGCTGAGGATCAAAATCAAATATCTTTTGGTCTTCTCTAGCCTCCTTAGAAAGATTTTGTTTTCTAAAAGAAAAATCTTCCGTCGACGTCTGAATAACAAAAGATACTTTCCTCGAAAAAACTCCCTCCAAAACTTCCTCTTTTCTTTTTCGATCTTCTTTTTTTGTAAAAGAAAATAAAAGAAAATTATTATTAAAATCAAACTCTCGAGATCTTCTTTCAATAATATCTCTTTGAATATCCGCTAAGTCAAAAACATCCATTAAGTCTTCTAATTCTAGGCTTAAATCGTAAACTTCTTTAACAAAGGAAATATAATCTACTCTCCTCTTTCTAAGAACTTCTTCCTCTTCTGTCTTTAATCCATCATTCTTTGCGTCTGTATAATATATTCCTAATTCTTTTGCTGTCTCATCCGTCTTCATCATTTCTAAATACACATCTACAAGCGCAATAAAATATCTCCCAAAGAAACTATTTTTTTGCTCTTCTGAAAACTCTTGATAAGCCAATGCTACCATCTCTTCAAATTTCTTATAATCTCTTAACTTTTCATCTGCATAAACAAAGTATCCCTGATCTCTTATTTCAAGATATATCTTTTCCATCGTAGCAGTGACACGTCCAAGACTATACCCTTCTCCAGAAACAGCAGATAAAATATTTAGTTTTCTTGCAAGTACACCAACTTTCGCAGCTGTTTTATTAAGCTCCTCTCTCGAGAAAAAATCTACCCCTGTGCTTTCATCGATCCAAGAAGTTTTCTTTTCTATTGTGCTCTCATCTTCTATCTCTTCCCTACAAAATTGTAAAATCATCGGCGTGTATCCAAGTTTTAACAATGCCTTTCTAGTAACACCGCAAGCATCTTCTTGCACATCAAAAATAATAATTTCTATCTTTTTCCTTTGAAATTCCTTTTTTGCTTCATTAGAAACATCTGTCCCCCCCCTAACAAGTACCGTCGATCCTTCTGGAATAGAAAATGGACCAAAATGAGAAGTGGCTGTCGGCCAAAAGTTAATAAAATTATCTGGCTGAATATTCTTTAATGGAACCAAAACAATTACAGGAGAATGATTCCACAAGCTTATAACTCCATTAAAAGAAAACTCTATAATAGTTCTAGGGTTTCTTAACAATAAAGGACCTTTTTCATGAAAAAAATTCGGATATAATATACCATCAGAAGGAAAGCCCCTCATGGCATGCACTAACACAATGCAGTCAGGATTTAATAAATTATTCTTAAGAATGCTTTTCTGAACAAACTTATTATCTTTTCCA